>PFGG01000041.1 GCA_002783405.1 bacterium (Candidatus Blackallbacteria) CG13_big_fil_rev_8_21_14_2_50_49_14
CCTGTGTCAAAAAACTTAAATCGCACCCCGAATCTCGTGATTCAAGGTGCGAAGAACTTTCATTCTGAACTACTGCACAGAATTCTGCTGTCGAATTTAAAAAATGCTCTGAGAATTCCCATCCCCTTGAGGGGACATTGTGCCCGAATGGGTATTGGGAGTGTCACAAATCTCTTATACTTAAGAAATGGATTGAAACAACCAATCAACGCTTATGCGACAGATGCATGAAATGCCATTTAGAGATGCGGGATTAGATGTCAGCAAACTTTGCCAAAACCCTTTTACGTGCTCAGTCAGTCTCGAAAACGCTGGGACAACAGTTACAAACCTCTGTTTTGCATGAGATCAATCTGGAGGTCAAACAAGGTGAGTTTGTCTCCTTAACAGGGCCTTCGGGAAGTGGGAAAACCACACTGCTTTATTTACTGGGAGCCTTGGATCGTCCTTCTCAAGGCGAAATCTGGATTCGGGATCAACTGACCCGAACCATGAAAGATCACGAGCTGACACAACTGCGGCAAAATGCGATTGGCTTTGTGTTTCAGTTTCATTTTTTACTTCCAGAGTTTACAGCGCTTGAAAATGTGGTGATTCCGCAAATCTTGGCAGGTACTTCACAACTTGAAGCACAGTCCAGTGCCCGTCAATTGCTTGAAAGAGTCGGCTTGGGGCATCGTTTAACGCACAGACCGGCAGAGATGAGTGGCGGTGAGCAGCAGCGTGTTGCGATTGCGCGGGCTTTGTGTAACCGCCCTGCGCTGATGTTGGCAGATGAGCCCACAGGCAATCTGGATACTGAAAATACAGAGCAGGTTTTCAAGCTGCTGTTTGAATTGAACCGGGAAGAGAATCTGGCCATCGTCTTTGTCACCCACAATCTTGAACTGGCAAGTCGTACCGATCGCACGATCCAAATGCGGGACGGAAGAATTATGGGAGAAGTTGCCGGGATTCCTGACAGGCCTGTAGTAGAGCGCGAATAGCTCCCTTCTGGAAGAGCAGGATCTGTTGGGATTTATACAGGGCCCATTTTTCAAGGGTTGCCAAATCCTGTTCTTTAATGCTTTGAAGCTGTCGCTGGGTCAAAGGGGAGATAAAAACCTCACTTGGGGTGTCTTGGCCCGCAATGCGTTCCTGTTCGGCTTGTTCGAGAATTTGAACCAGGTCTTCAAGACTGAATTGGATTGATTTTTCCTGGGCTGCAGGGATTCCCAAGCGATACAGCGTTTGCTCAAAATTTTCAGCCTCGGGGTTGAGTGGGTTGGGAGCGGTTAAACTTAAAAGAGAACACAGAGACGCTTCCATGCCAGACCATTCATGCAGTAATTCTGCTTTTTCTGAGAGAAAATGTGAAAGTGAAGATTGCGTTTTATCCAAATGCCGAATTTGGCGTTGCACTTCAAAAAGTTGGGCACGCAAACGCAAATAGCGATTTTCGAGATGTTTGCGACCTAAGCGTTTTTCGAGATTCAGATAGGGGCGTCCAATTGCTTTTAAATAATAGGGTTGGGCTTGAACACTCAGCAAATGCAATTCGTTGACAAAGGCTTCAAATAAGCGCATATTCTGTTCAAGATAATGCAGGGTCTGATGAATCAAGGCACGACAGGATTCCAGATCGATCAAATGGCGTTCAATAAAGCGTTGAAGTTCGGTATGTCTTTGGGGAATATCCAAATAATTCAAAGTGAGTTGTACATGTAAATAGGCTTCTGGATTATCCAGAACTTCCTGTTGTAGGTAATACATACATCGGAACCAAACCAGATTCTGAAGTGTGCGGGTTTGAAAACCCCACTCTTTCAGACGTTTGAGTACAGGCAGTGAAAATAAATCAAATTTTCCTGTCAGGGCTGGTAGCCGGGTTTTTACGAGATGATTAAAATCCGCAAGAAATTGAGTGACCCATTCAAGTTTTTGGGCTGTAACTTCAGGTGAGATGCCTTCTGTTGCCAGTGTATCCTGTAATAACTCGAGTTCTCTGGCAATTTCGTCACGGTGGCTGGATGTTCTGAATTTTCGGTCAAAAGCTTTTCTGGCCTGTGCTTGGCTGAGTCCGTGGGTGATCTTTTCTTCATCAAGTGAGATGAAATCATCAAAGAAGTTTTGCGATTCCTGTTCCCAACTTTCTTGCTCTCCATCTTGACCATTTTTTTTTCGTCTTTGTTGACGTTGGTACATGGCCTGTCGATAGGGATCCTGCCCAGAGGATGAGGCATTGAAGATCTCAAAGAGACGGGTTTTAAAGGGCTGAATAAAGGAGTCACGTTCACTCATGGTACGGGCCTTTTTAGTTTAGCTTCCAAACAGCATGGTAACATTGATGCGCTGGTTTTCATAACCCGGTTTGAAATTCAGAGGATCGCTGCGATGGAAAAATTTGGATTGAAACAAAACCGCCCGATTTTGACGGTGGGCTATTTTTTGTTCTTGTGCCTGACTTTCTTTGAGCCAATATTCGATCAGTCCTTGGCTGGATTGATCATTATAGGCCTGAAAGCCCCAGTTTTCTGGGGGCTTTTTATCATAAAACAGCAGTCCCCCCCCCGTTGGATCTAAGTTCGCTGAGTCGGGTGTAAGCCAAAAATTAAGGTTGATTTGTGCCTGATCGGCATGCAAGCGAATGCCCTTGCTTTCAGAATGGTATTTAAATGCCCAGAGATAACGCAAAGGCAGATTCTTGAAAATCTTGGGCATGGCCTCAGTGAGTTCCTGGGCTATTCCGAATAAGAGGCGATTGGCAAAGCCATCGTCCATAAAGGCTCCCAGATAGCCTTCCTCTGCATAATAGTCGCGCCAGAAAGTGGACTCGAGACAGCATTTTCGCAGCGCTTCAAGGGCCGCTTCTGTTAAAAAACTATCCCAGTTGATCCAACCTGAGCTTTTTAAAAATTCAAACTCAAGGGCTTCATAATCGTGATTGGGATTGAGATAGGGAGATTTTAGCTGGGGAGTATTGATATAAATGGGAGCATCCCAACAGGGGTTCAAAACTTCTAAAAGCTTTCGGTTTTCGGCTCCCATTTTGGCAGTATTTTGAAAGGCCTCAAGAAGTGGGCGGGCCTGAGCCGGGAGTAAGCCTTGGGTCTGCAGATACAAGAGTTGGGCGTGATCATGTGCCAGCTTGGTGGGGCTTATTTTGGGGGGCAGGGGGGCAGGTTTGGAGCTGGCCGAAGCTTGGTTCCAGGCCGGGCCATGGCGAAGCCGAAAAGCTTTTTCAAAACAGTGGAGGGCTTTTTCCCAATCAAAGCGGCAGAGGGCGGTGTCTGCCAGACCATTCCAAGCTTCCCAAGTTTCAGGCAAGTGTTTTAAGGCCGTTTCGAAAGAGACTTGGGCTTCAGCAAACTGGCCAGAATGAATCTGACAGTACCCCTGAGAAATTAAACAACGGGGTCTGGCTTGCAATTCGGGATTCTGAGTCAACAATCTGCTGGCCTGTTCCCAGTTGGAGCTTAGAACAGCTAAATCTAAAGCGATTTCAAGCAAACTGGGGTCGTGATGTATTTGCAGGGCCTGCGCAACGATTTGGTTGGCCCGTTCATTTTGCCGGGTGATTCGCAGCCCGCGGATAAGATTGAGCCAATGACTGAGTATCTGGGGCTCTAATTCAACGGCCTTTTGATAATGCAAGAGGGCTTCCTGCCATTGGTCAAGTCGTCTGTAGCTGTGGCCTAGCTGGCGGTGGTAATCTGCCTGCTGAGGATTGAGGGTGAGGGCGCGTTTCAAGGCTTGCAGAGCTTCATGAGGGGCTGTGCTCTGCAGGGCCAAACCCAAAAGATAATAGGCGTCGGCTGCTTGTTTGTCTTGGCTCAGAATTTCCCGACAAAGCATTTCCAATTCACGCAATTGTCCATTTTCAAACAAAAAACAGGCTCTTTCAAACCAGTGATGAGGCTTAAAAACATCATGCATGGCGAAAGAGCCTCCAGAGTTAAAATAGGTCAGCTATTGGACAACTTGTACCTGAATATGGGGGTTACAACGATAGCCAACACCTCTTACCGTTTCTACATGGGGGGGTTTATCAGGGTGGACAGTGATTTTTTCACGCAATCTGCCAATGTGAACATCGACCGTTCGATCGCTGACATTGGCGTCATCATGCCAGATCACATCCAAAATATGTTCACGGGTGAAGACCTGGCCTGGCCGTGAAGCCAGTAACATCAGAATATCGAATTCTTTTTTGGTAAGCGTCACTTCAATCTGCTCAATAAAGACCTGACGCTTTAAGACATCAATGAAGACATTTGCATTGGGATCGGGTGACGAGCCTAAACCTCCTGCATTCTTTGCGGGGGGATTAAAGACGCGGCGTAAAATGACTTTGATTCGGGCTTTAAACTCACGTACATTGAAGGGCTTGGTAATATAATCTTCGGCACCCAACTCCAGTCCCAAAACCTTGTCAAACTCGTCACTCAAACCAGAAAGAAAGAGTACGGGTATTTCAGGATGGGTACTCTTGACCCGTTTGCAAAAATCCAGACCGCTCATGCCAGGCAAATTGATGTCTGCAACAATCGCAGTAGGCAAAGTTCCTTCTATAATTTCTAAGCCAGCTTCTGCAGTCATGGCCTTTAATACATCATAATTTTCTTCTTGAAGTATTTTTTCCAGAAGATTCAGAATATCTGGTTCATCTTCAACGATTAAAATTTTTGGTCTTACAAACACGCTGTACTCTACCTTGTAACCCTTGTAATTCTGCCATACCAGTCAATTCTCTCAGAAAATCAGAAAATTGATATAAGAATAAAAATAACTATATTTTAAGATACCACAAAATTCGGGATAAGGCAGAGAAAAATCTTGTGTTTTGATTCAGAAAAAGCCCATGGTAAACGTGCAGAAACCCGACTAAAAAAGCCGCATTTGAATTGTTCTGGACTGGATCTTCAGCCCCTGGTATAGTACCTGAAGACTGACAGCCACGAAGGAGAATGGGCATGCATTATACCCCTGCACATGAATGGAGCAGGATGCTCAAAGCGCGTGAAATATCCGCTTCAGAAATTTTGAAAGTGTATGCTCGCCGTTCAGATGCGGTGAGTTTGAAAACAGGCGGTTATCTCAACCGTTTTGACACCCCTGTGCGCAAGCCGGCCGGGCAATCAGATTTCGCTGATATTCCGATAGTTCTGAAAGACAATATTTGCCTTGCAGATCATCCCACCACCTGCGGATCAAAAATTCTTGAGCATTTTGTGCCACCCTACCAAGCCACAGTAAGTGAAAAATTACTCCAAGCGGGTTTGCCAATTCTGGGAAAAGCCAATCTTGATGAATTTGGCATGGGCTCTTCAAATGAAAATTCTGCTTTTGGGCCTACACGTAATCCTTGGGATCTTGAGCGGGTGCCAGGTGGCAGCAGCGGCGGTTCTGCCGCTTTGGTCGCAGCTGGAGAAACGCCTTGGGCGCTGGGTTCTGATACAGGCGGGTCAATACGGATGCCCGCATCCTTTTGTGGTATTACCGGCATGAAGCCTACCTATGGAAGAGTCTCCCGCTATGGCTTGGTGGCTTATGCTTCTTCGCTTGACCAAATTGGCCCTTTGAGTTTGACGGTGCGTGACAATGCCAGTCTGCTCAATCTGATTGCAGGACATGACCCAGCTGAGTCTACTTCTTTAAATGCGCCCCCAGAAGATTTTGGCCGTTTGCTCGGACAGGATATAAAAGGCATGAAAATTGGCGTTCCGCTTGAAATGCTGGCTGAGGGTGTGGCACCGGAGGTGCGCTCCGCTTTTGAGAATGCGTTGAAGCATTATGAACGTCTTGGGGCAAGCATTGATGAAGTCAGTTTACCGCGTCTGAAGTATGCGCTGGCTGCCTATTATTTGATTGCAACTTCAGAGGCCAGTTCAAATCTGGCGCGCTTTGACGGGGTGCGCTATGGGCACCGTTCTTCCCAAGCAGCATCGCTGGAAGAAATGTATACCCAATCCCGCAATGAAGGGTTTGGGCCCGAGGTGAAATTGAGAATCATGTTGGGCAACTATGCCTTGTCCTCGGGCTATTACGATGCCTATTATAAAAAAGCCCAACAGGTGCGTACGCTTTTGATTGAAGATTTTCAGAAGGTCTTTTCTCAATATGATTTTCTGCTTTCTCCAACTGTGCCGATGACAGCCTTTAAATTGGGGGAAAAACTCAATGACCCCTTGAGCATGTATTTAACCGATATTTTAACGGTTCCAGTGAATTTGGTGGGTATTCCTGCCCTCTCTTTGCCCTGTGGTTTTGACGCACAGGGAATGCCCATCGGCTTACAAATTATGGCAAAACCCCTGGATGAAGCCCGGATTTACCAATTGGCAGAGGCCTATCAAGCCAGTACAGAATGGCATATGCGCCATCCGGAGCTTTCATCATGATCGATTTCAAACCCAGTGAACGTTTGTGTGATCGCCAGGCGATCATTTCAAGTGTGGGCATTCCCGAACAATGTGTCTTGTGTGAAAAACCTTTGCCATTAGCTGAAGAAGCGCGCTTCATGATGATCAATGAAACCGGGGATGCGGTTGTCTGTGTTTTGCCCACACATTTCTGTGAGCATTGTTCAGCCATTTATTTGGAAGAAGCTGCGCTCAACCATGTTGCGCAACTCTTTGAGTTTAACCCCTATGCTGTGGTCGGTTTTCTTGATTATTCGCAAATTCCTGAAGACAAGCAGCATTTGCCCTTGGGAGAAGATCCCGACCTGCCCGTGCCTTTGGTTGAATTCAGTTCTGTTCAGCCGCTTCAGGCTGCACGTCTTGCTTTCTAATCAGGTGAACGACGGTTTCCAGATGGTGCGTATGGGGGAACATATCCACAGGTTGAATTTCAGTAATCTGATAGTTGCTCGAAAGCATTTCCAGATCGCGGGCCAAGGTGGCTGGATTGCAGGATACATAGATCAGGCGGGAAATTTCTGTTTCCATTAAGGCATGCAGAACTTCAGGCGCACAGCCTTTGCGGGGGGGATCGAGAATCACCAAATCAAGGGGTTGTTTTTTCAGGATTTGAGCGATCAGATTTTCAACTTTGCCCGAAATAAATTCCAAATTTGAGACTTCGTTGAGAGCGGCATTGCGTTTCCCGTCTGCGATCGCTTCGGGCAAAGATTCGATACAAATGACCTGTTTGCAATTTTGAGAAAGCCACAGGCCAATCGTGCCTGCTCCCGCGAAGGCATCCAGAAGAGTTTCTGAACCCTTTAAATCGGCCATTTTTTTGACGGTATTATAGAGAACCTCTGTTTGCTCAGGATTGACCTGGAAAAAAGAGGGCAGCGAGATTTGAAATTTAAAATCACCCAAGACTTCATTTAAAGTTTCATTTCCCCAAAGTATGCGTTGTTCTTTGCCTAAAATACGGTTGCCAGGATCCTGGTTCAGATTCTGCACAATGCCTACCAGATGGGGAAGTTTTTGAGTCAGGCTTTCAACCAGTGTATTGAGTCCGGGTGTTTCCCACTGTCCACAGACCAATCCCAGCAAGATTTCACCCGTTTTTTTGCTTTGACGGATGACCAAATGGCGGATAAATCCCTGCCCTGTGCTGGGCTCATAGGCTTGAATTTTCAGTTGATTCAAGAGTTCCTCAGTGAAGTTCAGGGTTTGATTAATGCCTTCAGGATGCAATAAGCAGGAGTCTACAGGCACCAATTCATGGCTGCGAGGAGCATAAAATCCCCCCCGCACTTTGCCCGCGAGATTTTGCAGTGGAAATTGTGCTTTGTTTCTATAATGCCAGGGCAAAGCCATGCCCATAACTGGTTTTATCCAGGTGCTGAGATCTGTTTCTGCAAACTTCCCCAAGCGCATGAGTGTTTCTGAAAGCAAGGCTGCCTTGTATTCAAGTTGCGCAGAATAATCCAATTCCTGCCATTGGCAGCCGCCACATTCCTTGGCAATTGGGCAAGGCGCCTCTACACGTTGGGGACTTTCCTGCCACAGGGCTTTCTGCAGCCCACGGGCATAGTCTTTCTTGACGGAGATAATTTCAACAGGTCCCCGATCTCCAGGCAGGCCCCCCGGTACAAAAATGGGATAGCCGATTACTTTGCCAAGACCTTCTCCACCGGGAACCATTTTTTCAATTTCGATTTCAAGCAGGTCTCCGGGTTGCAGAGGACGGAGGCGGGACATAAGCGATCTCCTGAAAGGTTGGTGTTTCAGTATAACCTGTGCTGTTCAGGATTGGGGCCACTCGACCTGATTGGGTGCGGGTTGACCCGCAAAGACGGCTTTGAGGTTTTCTAAACAGCGAAGAGCCATGGCCCGACGCGTCTCAATCGTGGCTGAGCCCAAATGGGGGGCGAGAATCAAGTTGGGGCACGCCAAGAGTTCTGAAGGAATGGCTGGTTCCTGTTCGTAAACATCCAAGGCGGCTCCGCCCAAATGACCGGATTGAAGTGCCTCTGCCAGGGCACGCTCATCGATACTGGTGCCTCTGCCCGTATTGATCAAAAGGGTTCCAGGCTGCAGATGGGAAAGGGTGTCTGCATTGAGCAAATGCCGGGTGGCAGGGCCCCCAGGCAAATGAAGCGAGAGAATTTCACTCCAGGCCAGAAGATCAGAAAAGTCCAACCAATGGGCTTGGGTTTTCTGTTCAAATTCGGGTTTGCGAATACGGCTGGTATAGGCCAATTCTGCGCCCAAGGCATAGGCCATATGGCCAAAAGCCTGGCCAATTCGGCCTGCTCCCAAAATTCCCAATTTTTTGCCTTTGAGAGAACTTCCCAATAATTGTGTCGGTTCCCATCCTGTCCATTGACCTGAACGGATCAGGCGCTCTCCCTCACTTATGCGTCGCAACAGGTTCAGCAGGAGACTGAGGGCAAACTCGGCTGTGGCATGGGTGAGTACCCCTGGGGTATTGGTAACTGCAATTCCCAACTCAGCAGCGGTTTTTAAATCAATATTTTCAATTCCGACCGCGTGATTGGCAATGATTTTAAGCGGGCCTCCCCTGGCGCTGAGCAGCAGATCCTGATCGATTCGATCGGTCAGCATGGTAACCAAACCATCGCAATGTCGCATGGCTGCCTGGAGTTGCTCCTGGGAGGGTTTATTGAGGTTTTCCAGTTCCCAATCTGTCGCTAAATAAGCATCCCAGGCCCCTGCTTCGAGAGGCCGGGTTATGCCTACGCGAAACATTAGCGGGTCAGTTCAATGGTTTTGGTGCTTTCTTTTACTTCAAACATCACGTCTTCCCAAACGACAGTGCTGCCTTGGCTGTAACTGTAGCGGCCATTGAAGTACCATTTGCCAGTTTGCAGTCTGACGGTGGCTTCGCCATTTTTATCGGTTGAGAAGTTCAGGCTGGAGCGGCCATTGCTTAAACGGGCAAGTTCATCTTCAAGACCTTTATAAGCCCGTGATTCCCATTCTGGCAAAATACTGTTTTGATAAGTGCTCAAATCTTTTTGAAAGGCTGCACTGTCAATTCGGGTTTGTGTTGAACAGCCACTGTTGCTGCAAACTTTTTCTTCAATTTGATATTTTACGTCACTTTCGCTGGGCGCAATCGGTTTGGCTTCTGCATTGTTTTTAATCGCCAAACTGGCTTTGACTTCACTCAAGGGGTAGGGGTTGACGGTAAATGCATTTTCAACCACAGGCAAAACTTCACGTGAAGCTGAAATCACGCGCGCTTTAAATTGAACCACGACCTCTGGGCCAGGGGATGCGACTGGATCTGAACTGAACACGGGCGAGGGGGTGGGCAAAGGGGTCGCTGAAGGTTGAGGGGTTCCTGAAGGAAAAGGCGTGGTGGTGGGTTCGGGCGTGGGAACCGAACTTTCAATTGGGCTAGGTGTGGCGCTGGGGGTTGCTGAAGCACTGGGGCTTGCGCTGGGTTTGGGGCTGGTTTGCGGGGTGCTGGGACCACAGGAAAGGGTCATTGAGGTCAGGGTCAGCATCACGAGTGCGTGTAATTTTTTCATCGATATAATCTCCTGGTATTCTCGCTAAATTGAACTCAGAATTTGGGTGCTGGGTTTGAACCCAGAATTTGCCATTTTGATTTTAACAGTTGGACACAAAAAATCAGTGATAAAGATCAGCTTTGGGGTGGGAGGGGAGGTGAGGTTGACTCATTCAAAAAAGCTTGAAACCATTCTAACACGTGCCACATGGCTACCAAATCAGCATGATTATAGGCCAAAAGCTCATTTTGTAGGCGTTCTTGTTTACTGCGATTGCGGGTTGAGGTCGATTTGAGATAGTTTACGACTGACCAATACCCTCCTGTATCTTTGTCTGGGCGATCAAAACCCACGTATTCTTCAATCACTTTCAGGCTGTAACTGGGCAGTGGGATTAAAACTGAAGCTTTGAGCAAAGCCCAGAAATCAATCAGATTCTTTTCAATGCGACGGCCAACCCCTTCCCAATCTCCGAAGCGACGGAGATAAAGACGCAAAGATTGAGGTTCATAATTGCCCCAATGGATAAACGGAATATCCCCATGCGCCTTAAAAATCTCTCCCGCTTTGTTCAGAAACTGCATCCAGGCATCTCTGTCTGATTTGCGTGAAAGATTAGGAGAAAGGGTTTGTAGATTGACTTCGTGGTCGCTCATTAAGGATAAACCCCAAAGATAGACCCGCTCCGGGTGACCCTGTTGGGCAGGAATGCCTTCCAGATCAAACATGGCCCAATGGCTGGCTTGGGGTAAGTGAGGCTCTTGCAGTAAACGTGGGCGTCCAGAAAGAACGACCTCAGCCATTTGAAGCATATTGCTTGCTTTTTCCTGACCAATTTTACGCGGGCTTTGTCCTTCTTTCCAGGTAAAAGCTGCGAGTTTTTCTTCTGGAAAACGTTTGAGGAAGTCTTCAATTGTGAGCGCGCCGGCCGCCCTTAAGGCCAGAATTAATTTTGCCTCAATATTGGGAACCAAGGCCAAATCCTGGTTTTTTTCGGCTTGGTTCCAACAATAAGCACGAAATGGGCAACTTTGGCATTTTGTCCAACTGATCGGGCTATAGGGTTCAGTTTTGCTGTGCTTATAATGTAAAAATTGCAAAACCTGTTCTTCGATGGCTGTTGCCTCACCCGGTTGAACTTCCAGCACTTTACCGCTGGCGGTATAGATTTCGAGATAACTGGGGGCTTCACCAAAAATTTTTTCGTAGACCCATGCCTGGTACTGCGCGGTAAAAATAGCGTCAGCATGATTTTCTCGACTCAATTTTCGGGCGTTGCGACAAAGTCGGAGGTGGTAACCGTGTTCGCCCCAAATCAGGAATTCAGGTTCCATCAGCAATTCATAGCTGTGTTTCGCGACTTTTAAAGGATAACTGAAAACAGGTTTATAGAGCACCGCCTCTTTTTCCAACCAGGCTTTCATGCTGGCTTTCAAACGTGTCACGAGCGGGCCTTTACTCAGGTCTTTCCAATTTTGCAAGCCTTTTAGAAAATGCCGTTCCAATTGTTGGTCAGCTTCTCTGAGGTGGCTTAGGGCGGCGGTTTCTACCTGTTCAGGGGGAGAGGCCATCAGAAAAAGTCGTCGCTCGCAGCGGGTGGGCTTATAATAATGAAAAATATCGCTGCTATTGAGTTGTTGAGTTGACATCACATTGAATATTACGGGTTTTCGTAAAGCGCTGCAAGCGGATAGGCTTTGCCTGAATAGTCTGTTTCCTCTGCTGAAAAACCTTTAGCAACAGGTTTAGAGGACTATTGACATTGATTTTCCATTTTGGATTCTGCTCTGATATTTTTGTCTTCATTGTCAAGGAAAGTCCTGAATCAGTTTGTAAATATCCTTATTGTTTCCACGCTGAGTCGAAGTTGAGATAATTTAAATTTAGTTAAAATATCGCTGATTATTAGTTCTCGGTTAATCTTATTGGCCAGAGTTTCTGGCATAATAATGATATTACTTCTTTAAAGGAATTTTCACATGGGTAATCTGTCTGTTCAAAATAATCAGCCGATTCTTCCGATCCAGCAGAGTCCCAAAGCTGCTCCTGCTCAGCCTGCTGCACCCGCTGCCGAAAAAGCAGCCATAAGCAAAGACAGCCTGGAATGGAAAAATATTCCCAGTTCTGAACGTGTCAAAACAGCGATTACGACTACCTTCAAACAAACGATTATTCCCTATACCGTAGGGGGAGCCTTGGCTGCTCCTGCTGCTGGTGCTGTTTTGGGTGGCTTTATCGGCCTGTTTTCTGGCAATGCAGGTAAATTTGCAGTGGAAGGTGCCAAAGTGGGAGCCCGTTTTATGCCCCATGGTGCAGCCGCTGGTGCTGTTATTTCCGGTGTGGATGCAGCTGTGGTCGGCACTGTGGTCGGCACTTCCCCAGATAAACAGTCAGCAATGCTACGTTTGGGAACCCTGAGCGCTGTAGTGGGTATTTTATCAGCAGATGATAAATGGGACATGCTTGGCGCGGGTGTGGGGGCTGCTGCTGAATCCGTTCGCGCCGGTCGTATTTTCGAAAAAACAAATGAAGCGCTTCAAGCCCACTAAAAATTTGCTCTCGTAACATTAAAAGCTCTGCATGATGCAGGGCTTTTGTATTTTCATATGCTAGAATTATTCTGTTTTATCTCGAAAACAATCCCTAATTTAGCGAGAGATTTGGTAGTACTCAGTGTCTTCTAATCTTCGGCAACAGACCACAACCTTGATTCGTGAGCGTAGAAAGCTTTTTCTCGAATTGCTTCATCAGGGCATTCTGAGCCTGTGTAAAGCCAAAGCCAATCCAAATCTGGAATCTGCCTTTTTAAAAGAATCCTGTGATTATTTAATGGAGGCGATGCGCTATGACAGAAGTGCGCCTGAGGGTTTTCTCGCCATGGCCTACCTCCTCTGGTTGACAGGAGATTCTGCCGAAGCTTTGCTTTATCTTGAGGAGGCGCTTCTACTCGACCCAAATCATCTAGATGCGATCAAATTAAGAGATCTGATTTTACCGGATCAAGGGCCGCAGATTGGGCATTTGCTTGAACAGGTTTTGAATGAGCCCTCGCAAGAACTCGAGGACCGGGCTGACTCCCCCCGGCCTGGAATTGAAAGTTCGCGTCGTCCCAAGGGGGGAGACCTGGCCCGATCGCGTCCTCCCCGTTTTGCGTTGAAGCCTCCCCCTTTCCGTGCCCCTTTACAGATAGACTATGAGCAATTGTATATTCAGCTCGAAAACAGAATTCAAAAAGAAGTCAAGCAAATTTCGCTTCTGAAGCCAGACTGGTATCAAAGTACCCGAGACCGGGCCAAGGTTCAGAAGATTGAACAACAATATGCGGGTTTGAGAGAAAAATACCGTGAGATTTTAGAACAGATTCGCAGCCTGGAAGAAGAGATAGATGGCCGGCCTTTGCGAAAAATGCTAAAGCCTCTTGAAATGATCCTTGCGCGCTGTGAGTACCATTTACATCTTTCCTGGCAGATGATTCAGTTGCAGGAAATGTTGGATGGGCATATCCGTTGGATCAATAAAGAATTAACTTATCTGAATGAGAACCATCATCTTTCTGAGGCGATCTCTGAAAAACGTTTTGAATATTTATTGGATGATTGTGATGCCTTGGCAGATCAATTGGATGAACTTGAACAAATGGGGTTGGAAAGCTCTCGACTTATCAAAACCTATGAACTCTTGGCTGCTAAAGTGAGTCAATTTCAAGACCTGCGTCAGGAAATGGGAGAAGCAAAATGAGTTTTTCTGAATTTCAGCCCCCTCAAAACCCGAATTCCCAGCCAAATAATCAATTGCGTGAAAATCAAAAACTTCCTCCCTTACAACGAGGGCTGGGAATTGAACGCATGCAACGCCAGCAGAAGCTGACTTCTCAGATGAAACAACATTCACTCAATTTAAAACTTGAACATGCCAAGATTGTTCAACGCGGTCAAGATCCGGATTTAGAGCTTTTGAAAGCGTTTTCCTGTGAAGAATTGAACCATCCAGAAGCTTGAATTCGTTTATTTTCGGCTCAGATACATCTGCCTTTGTGATTCCGGTAGTTTTTCAATTGCATAGCGCAACATGGTTCTTGGCATCTGTGTTGCCCACAGATCTAAAAATTGCTCTAAGCAGGCACGATTTTTTTTCCCAATTTCCCGCAACATCCATCCACTTGCTTTTTGCATTAAATCGTGAATAGGCGCCTTTAAATTGAGTTGTATTTCGCAAAGTGAAAGTGTTTGTGTGAATTCTCCCTGTTTAATCAGGGGGGCCGTTGCAAGCATGGCAATCCGCCTCTCCCATAGGTTTTTTGAAAAAATCCATTTGAACAGTAACTGCTGTTGATCCGTTTTTTTTATAAGCCAATCCCCCAATGTACCCGGAATAATCACATCGACAAGATCCCAATGATTCAGTTGTTTGCGGTGGGTGATTAAAAAATCGATCAGCGGCACCTGGCTCTCCTCTGTCTTGGATTTTTGATACTTGAAGAGAAGAATTAAAAAACCAATCATGCGTTCCTCATGCCACAGGCTGTTGACCAAGGTCGAGAGTTCGCTTAGCGGAGAGCGGACATATTTTTTGGCGAGCGTTCTTTGTTGTGGCATTGTCAATCCGATAAAAAGATCCCCTTCGCCATATTCCCCTGGGCCGGTTTTGAAATAGCGCTGGGATTGTTCTGCACGTGATGCGTTAGCCATATTTCGTAACTCCACTTGAAGTGGCAGGAGTGGTGTTTCCATGCTTTTGTGATCCTGTTTGATTTTTTTCATGTGTATCGGTTGCGAAGAACTTCTCACAATGTTTAAATTTATGCTAAAATTCCCCTATTGTAAAATTGTCTCAGCCTTTTCTGTTTCTTTTTCTGCAAAAGAAACCTTAGGCCATAGGAAAGGAAATTTAAATGCAAAGACCCTATGAAGTAATGTATATTCTGGATTCTCGTCTTGATGATGAAAACCAGAAGAAGATCAATACACGCGTCAACGAAACCATCGCCAAAATCGGTGGCAAAGTTGAAAAATCCGAGTCTCTTGGTCGCAAAAAGCTGGCATATCCCATTCAGAAGCAGAATGATGGACTCTATATGCTGACTCATTTTGAGGCCGATACCCAATCGCTGGATGAACTGCAGCGGGTTATGGGGATTACGGATGGATTACTCCGGCATCTGATCATCCGTCGCGATGAGCCTTAATTACGTCATACTTTCTGGTCAATTGGCCCAGGACAGCGAAATGCGTTATACCGTTTCAGGTAAACCTGTATTAGAGTTTCACTTGGCCATGACGGATCCTCACCGGCCCGAGCAAAATCACTCGATTCGAGTGGTGAACCGCCGCGAAAGCTCTGTAGAAGTACAGCGCCAACTGCGCAAAGGGGTTTCGGTGATCGTTGAAGGTCAGTTGTATCAGAAAAAGTATGAAGTCTCCGGCAGCAAACGGAAACAGCCGGAAATCCAGCTCGAATCCCTTAGTATTCTGGGCTGATCCTACACTTTTACGAAAGGTAATAAATTTATGAGCAGACCCTATGATGAAAGACCCGTAAACAGCTCCTCTGAAGGCGCTGAAGCACCCGCAGAACGTCCTGCGCGCGCTCCCCGTTCTTATGGCGATCGCCCTTCTTACCAAGGCGGTGGAGATCGTCCTCCTTACCAAGGTGGCGGAGATCGTCCTCCTTACCAAGGTGGTGGAGATCGTCCTCCTTACCAAGGCGGCGGAGATCGCCCTCCTTACCAAGGTGGTGGAGATCGTCCTCCTTACCAAGGTGGCGGAGATCGTCCTCCTTACCAAGGTGGTGGAGATCGTCCCTCCTATGGTGGCGGTGGTCGTCGCTTTGGCGGACCTGGTCAAGGTGGCAACAGCCGCTTTGGTGGCCGCGGAGGTGGTCCCCGTCGTCGTCGTCAGAAAATTTCTAAGTTCGACGAATGGGGCATTGATAATATCGATTATAAAGATGTAGAGCGTTTGAAAGAATTTTTGAGCGAACACGCCAAGATTCTTTCCCGCCGTGTGACTGGCAGCCGTGCCAAGCACCAACGTCGTTTGACCCGTGCGATCAAACGTGCTCGTTTTATGGCGCTTCTGCCCTATGTCGGCAAAATTGAAAAACACAGATAAATCAGGATTCAATCAGATCTCTGTTTGAATCCTTTCTGAAACGCTCTGGCATTTTGCCAGGGCGTTTTTTTCTTGGAAAAGCTAGTTGAGCTTAGTTTTCTTGTGCAATACGTTTCATGGATAGGAACAGATCCTCGACTTTTTTTCTGGCCCATGGGGTTTTTCTCAGAAACTTGAGGCTGGATTTGATCGAAGGATCATAATTAAAACATCTGATTTCAATCTGTTGACCCAGTTCCTCCCAACCATAGTGGGCGACCAATTGGTTGAGAATCATTTCCAAGGTGATTCCATGCAAGGGGTTGTTAATTTGTGTCTCAGACATGTTTACTCTTTCTCAATGCCAAACTTAATTTTAAATAGACCCATTGCATTCTAAAATATTTCTTTTAGTTTTTCCTGATAGCGGGAGTAAATAAAGGCGACTCCCAAGAGAATGATGCCCAGAACAATAAAAGAAAGCGTTTTAAACAGCGGATCCATGCCTGCAATATCTAAAATAAAGACTTTTGCGATACTTAAAAAGAACATAAGAATGCCTTGATAACGGTAGGTTTTGCGGTTTTTAGCAAAGCCAAAGCCCATCAGTACGACTCCCAGGAGGGCCCAACTGAGGGTGATTTTAAAGCTGTCTAATTGAATGATGAAAAATACAGTGAAGGTTAAGGTGCCCATTCCGCTGTAAATGGGAAAAAGGTGATTCTCAAAGGGTTGCATGGGAGCCTTTAACTTTTCTTTAAGCGACTCGAATTTCAGCGCGATGCCATGAAAGAACAGGGCCATCAGAATCAGTGCGATGGGTCTGAATATTTGGGGGGTATCAGCGGTTACGCCCATTCCGCTAAAATCGATCAGCAGTGCTTTGATTAGCAAAATATAGGAAGCACTGTAAAACCCTACTCTGAGGCTCTTAAACTGTAGATTTTTTTGCATGATGGTAAAAAGAAATACGATTAAACCTAACCAAAGTAGATTGACCAAATAGACAGAGAATTGAGAGGCCATCCAGGCCAGGGCAAGGTAAATTCCACTGAGTAGATAAAAACTGGCGGACTGTCGATCTAAGAATGCGATATCGAAATCTCTCTGCTTTTTTAAAGGCTTTTCCTCCAGTATTTCTGCTGATTGAGTATCTGGAGCGCTGACGGCGAAGGCATTCACTTTGTAAAAACTCAATCCAATCGCAAACAAAAGGCTTAAGACAACACCGTCTAGATACAGGTTTCCATGTGATAAGCTTTCCTCCATCTGCAGGGGGGTGAAAAAATGAAAGTGTATAAATTGGATGATGGTTAAAACACCACTTAAATAGGCTACCTGTCTCACCGTTTTAAAGTCGGTCTGTTGATAGGCCCAAAAACTAAGTGCTGCGGTGAGACATGCACCTGCAAACCCCAAAGTACTTCCTGTCAAACTTTTGTCTAAAAAGATCAACAAGCCGAGAGCAGCTGTCCAGATATAGACACTCGGCAGGTTTTTTTCCTGTTCTTCCAATAATTCTTGGTGTTTGAATAGAAAATAACCCAGCACAAAAAATGAGCTGATTGTACACAGGGATACAAAATATTGAAAAGGCGTGATCGGCGCTTCCTGTGAGAAATTGTAGACCAAATCAACCAGGAGTAGTTTACTTGCGATCAGGCCATCAATCGCATAATTTGAATATCGCAGTGCTTTCATTTTGAAACGATAGGAAGCGATCGTGAGAATGACCGATTCGATTACCCATACCAAGGTGATTACTTCTGCGTTCAAATGCAGAGAAACAGTCAACGTCAATGCTGCAACGGTCAGGTAAAGATAGGTCGACCGGCACAGCTCTGATTTGCCTTGTTTTGAGGCAAAGTAGAAAAGCGCAGCATAGCACAGGGTCATGAACAAATAGGGCAAGCCTCTGAAGTTGGGGGTGTTTTGGGCCACAAAATAATAAAGCATAATGGCGGTAAAGACCCCATGCAGCATGGCCAAGAGAGAGAGATGTTTTTCATCTTTTGAGTTTTCAGACTTCCAAGAGACGAAGCTTTGCCATTGAAAGGCAGTAAAGAAGAGTGTCACCAAGCCCAAAAGTATCAAGCTGTTTTGAATGTTCTGCTCGGGCAGATTAAAACTCAGAATAACGGAATAGGAAAAGAACCAAAAGACGTTCATCACTTTGAAAACAAGCGTTTTCTGTTCGGGCAAATTTTGCTTTTGCAGGGAGTAGACGAGGCCCGTATAGAGCAAATTCAAGAAGAGCAGCGAGAGAGCCGCCAAAACAAAAAGTTCTGTATTTTGCTGATACCAAAAGCCAAAGTATAAATAGGCGACGTTTAATCCTGCCTGGCCGATATCGGTCCAGCGTTTCAGGCTGCTTAGCAGAGCCAATCCAATGGCCAGCAAGAGGCCATAGACAAGGGTCAGGGTTTCATAGCCATTGCTTAAGAAGGTCGTGGTATACCCCAGAAAAAATGCGCCACTGACAATCACCTTGGAATTGTGCAGCAGGGCCATGCCGATGGCTCCCAAGACCACCAGACTGAGCAAAATGATATCCCCTAACTCGGATATTCCAATCGCTTGCCGATACGCTTCAAAATGGTAGGCCGCATAGATCATAAAATACAGAAGGGCAAATCCCCCTCCAATCAGCGTGCGTCCCCAATGAATATATTTCTCCCAGCGTGTGACATAATGCCCACCGGCTACAAGCGCGAAGGCAAAAGAGACACCCATGGCGAGTCGCGGCACATAACCAATCCAGTTATTTTTAAAAGCCAATCGCAGCAAAAGGCCAATTCCCAAGACCAGGGCCACAATACCAATACGTGAAAACCATTTCAAGCCAATATTTTCTTCAAGGCTGGTGGCTGAACGGATCTTTTCTGGACTTTTCATGGCATGGGTTTCGATGCCCTGTGGTAGCATGGCTTTGAGGGCTTCAGGCGTAAAGCCATCAACCTGATCTGTTACTGCCTCAAGCTGGAGACTGTCGAGAGCCGTTTCTTCCACACTTTCAAAGGCTGTTTCAAGAATTTCTTGCTGAAATTCTTCAGTTTTGGCTGGGGGTTGATGGGGGGGGCGTTTTGTATGGGGAGGAAAAGCTTCTGTTTCATTAGGTGAAGCCTCTGTGCTTTGAATCGCAGGGGATTGGCTTACGAGTGGGCGCTTCCATGCCGATTCAGATAATTTGGGGCTTGTGCGGGTGTGCTTTTCAGTTTGGGCCAAGGCCGTTTCAAGATCACTGACTCTGCGCTCTAATTGAGCATTGCGTTCGAGCAACCACTCTACGTCTTTTTTTAAGTTTTCAAACAGATAATGTTTAAACATGGTTTTTGTTTTGCATTGCCCAATTTCAATTCATTCATCTGCGAACTCGATAAAACTCTAGTTATTTCAAGAAAAGAAAGCAAACGGGAAGGTTATTATTTACTGGTCGGTTTGAATAATTTAATTATCTTAGCATGTAGAGGTAGAATTTCTGAAATAATCTTCAGCTAAAATGCTCATCACCACCGCATTGAGATAGTGGCCCTGTTTAAAATAGGCCTGACGCAAACAGCCTTCAACCTGAAAGCCTGTTTTAAGATAAAGCGTATGGGCTGCCAGATTGTCTTCACGATGTTGAAGGTAAACTCTGTTTAAATGAAGGTCCTCAAAGGCATGTTTTAAACCGAGTCGGGTTGCCAGGGTGCCATAATTTTTACCTCTGGCCTCAGCTTCACCGATCAAAATACTGAATTCAGCACTGCGGTGAACGGCGTGGATTTGGGTGAGATTGAGGTTGCCAATATGGGTTTGGGTTTCAGATTCACAAATGGCGAGTCTGACGTTTTGGGCGCGGTTTTGCAGATAAGCTTCAAACCAGGCAGCTTCAGTTTCAGGATTGATATAGCGAAAAGGTTCCCCCAAGTTTTCAACCAATAGAGGGTCCTGGCGCCAGCGCAAGGTATTTTGAAGGTCGGAGCGGGTCAGTTCGCGAAGAAAAATCATGGGGCTTCACAGACCAGAAAAATACTCGCACATTGGGTGGGATGCTCCATCCCCAAGGCAAAACAGGCTTCCATAAAAGCATCTGAAATTAAGTCAGTGCCAATCAATCGGTCGAACTGAAAATTGGCGAGGGGTTTATAAAAAATGCCCCCCCTTGCGAGAATCTTCAGCCCTGCTTCGCGTGCATCGTTTTCAAAGGTATCGCTGAGATAAACTCTGCGATGCCCATGTTTGAGATCGGCTTCTGATAAATCACACAAATGGCGTAAAATTCCCATTTTTACTGCAATCTGTCGCGAGGGAGCATTCCCATTGGGTACGATCAGAAAGAGTCTGCCTGTCGGGCTGAGCAAGCTTTTTGCCTTTTCAAGCACAGCAACAGGGTGATCCAGGTGCTCTAAAACATGAAGCAGAAAGATCGCATCATACCGCTCTTCGCTTTCAAAGGTTTCAAACAAGGATTGTTTGAAAACCACCGCTTTGCCCACCCGTTGACGTGTGGCTTCGATAAATTGAGCGGCTGCTTCAACCACTGTCAAATCTGGGTACAGTGCCGCCAATAAACTGGTAAACTCACCATGCATGCACCCCATTTCAAGGGCTTTTCCTGGCTTCAACCAAGGCTTGAGCGTGCGCAACATATACTGTCGCATTCGCGTATCAAAGGGCGATAAATCATAGTCATCTGCAATTTGATTGAGGCGTTCAAATTCAAGCTGGTTAAATTCAGGCATGCTTTACTGCTTTCTTTAGCCTTGTCCTGGCCGGTAAAATCGAGCTTCGGGGGGCTGGTACCAATCCGCTAAATTTTGGGGGATTCTTGAATAATAACCCAAAACCTGTTTTAAACGATCTGAAAGTTTGTGCTGCTGTTCTGCGTTATAGGCCGCTAAATAATCAAACTGTGGTTTGATAAAGGGAGGGGTGAAGGTCAAGGTCAAGCCCCTTCGATACGAGGGGCTTTGATTTTGACCGGCAGCATGCCAAAGGCGCGAATCAAAAAGCAAAAGGCTTCCTGCGGGGGCACAGATTTGCTGAGCCTTTGCAAAAAACTCAGCTTCTTGGGGTTTATCAGCGGTTAGGTGAGAGCCTTCCAATAACCAAGTGGCCCCATTCTCAGGCTTAAAATCGTCTAAAATCACCAAGAGATTGATCATGATATGGAACTGGGGAGTCCATGAGCGTTGATCGCGGTGGATATGATGCACATAAGCGGTTTCTGAAGGAGGATTGAGCACCCCCCCATACGAATTGAGAATAAAGGGCCCTGCTAAGAATGCTTGAATTTCAGTTTCAAGATCGCCGCGCTCCAAAAACATTTTGAAAAGTGGGTCTTGAGCTAAAAGATGGTGAGCTGTTCCTGGCAGGGCAGAGCCTAAATACTTGCTTTGAAGTTCAGAACAATGCTCAACCGCTCGTTCGAGTGCTGCACCCAGACCTTGGCACAGATCGGCTGGCAATTTATTTGGACTGAGCCACCAGCCTTTTTGAGCCAGGGCATGATGAAAATCAGGGGAGACTTCGCTGGGATTCAAAATATTTCTCCTTCTCGGTAAGCAGGAAAATAATTTCCTTGTTTATTCTCAGTCAGAAAGCGGTATTTTTCTCGATCAAAGATTTTACCACAAAGCCAAACAGGCCATCGGACATTGCTCCAGCCTTGTTTGAAGAACGCCAGTCCATTTTCGCTCTGATTGTACAGGCCACCGCCTAAATCGAGATGGTGATATCCTTGTTCAGCGAACCAGGCAATGCCTTTTTGATAAAGCAAATAGGCGCAGTAATTTTCGTATCCCAGCTTCGAACTGGCAGCCAAATGACTATACGCTTTTTTTTGAGCGGGGTCGAGCATCCACAGATGAATTCCCAAGATATCTTGATCTATTCTTGCAAGAAAGGCGATCAGGCCTGGGGTTTGTAATAGATTTTGAAAAGCAGTTTTTGAAAACGCTCTCACTCCCTTGATCTGGTGCTTCAGAATCAGGTTTTGGTACAAATCAAACCATTCGTTGAGGATTTGCAGAGGCTCCACAAGGACTTCAAAGCTCTGCGTGCGTTCTGCACGGCGGGCATAGTAGCGGTGGTGAGCACTGAATTCAAGTTTTTGGGTGAGGTCTATTCCATAATGGTGTTTGAAAAGACGAAAGCAATCAGGAAACAAGGGGCCCAACTGCTTTTCTGAATTTGGGTCAAGCGGATCACTTACCAAAACCAAAGCTATAAAAGATTCAAGCGTTTGCAATGCTTGCAGATCAGCTTTCAGGTTTTCAGGTTTTAAGGCCTTAAAAAAAGGATAGGATCCTGTTAAATCAAAACCAAACTGCCGAAAAGTTCGCTTGAATAGCCACCCTTGGGCGTGTTTGAGAAAATGGGCTTCTCCGATTGAATCAAGTGATTTCACATAGGCCTCAGCCAGGTAGCCAGACTCAGACACTTTTTAAGCTTTTCAATAAGTGTTTGAGCAGGTAGTGCATTTCCTGCTCTTGGTAGCGTTGATCAATCGGCAGGGTCAGAATCTGTTCAGAGAGCAGGTGTGAATTTTGGAATTCAGACGGGATCCTGTTTTCAAGTCTCCAGTGAACGGGGCAATAGATCTGTGCCTTTGCCAGAGAGTGCTGGAGTTTATCGCGCTGGGGGGTTTGAATTGGAAAACCCAGCGGAACCGCCTGTTCGGGAAGCTCTTTAAAAACAGCCAAATCAGGGATTTGGTCGAGCAGATATTTAAAATTTTCGCGTCTGATCCTGGCGATTTCAGAATAATTGACAGCATGGTTTAAAATAGCCCGGCTGTGACTGCTCATGGCATAGGCTCCGGTTTTTTGTTCGGTTTCAGCCCTTTGGTAGAGGTGAAACCATTCAGCTTGCAATTGGATGTCATGTTTACCTTTGAAATCAAAATCCCGACGCAGCAGCAAAGCTTTTTGCATTTTAAGCCAAGGCACGGCTGGAGGGGGGGGGAGTTCATTGAATTTTAAGGAGATTCGTGGCCCGGTTAGAACGCCGCCGTCAGGAATGCCGAGCCATTTTCGTGGGCTGTAGAGGGTATACCCATCAGGAAACAGAGATTTTACAAACAAGCCTTGGGCTGCATCGACAACCATGCTTGCAGGCGAATCCTGCAAGGCCTGTATAAAAGCTGTTGAGGGGAGCATGCCAAAATAGATGGGGCAGAGCACCAAATCATCTGAGCGCAGCTTTTGTGTCCAACGCAGATGGACAGGTTTGAGTGTCTGATCGATTTCATAGAAACTTATTTTTACTTGTTCTGAAACTGCGTCAATAAGTTGTGGGCAGATAAAACTGGGAAGCCAGATGCGCTCAGGTTTTAATGACTGAATCAGGAGATAGAGGGCCGAGCGCGCATTCCAAGTGAACAGAGCAGATTCTGGAAAGGGCCAGTGAGGTTCGGCTTGAAGGTTGATTTCATGATAGGCAAAGAGTCCACCGAGAAACATGAATGCGATTGTGCCTCAGTCTTCGAGAATGGCTCTATTATGCCACAATCAGCCCAAATTCCCCAGACAATAAATGACTGGGTCTGTGTTATATTGCTCTCAGAGGGGTGTTCACTATGCAATCTGTTTTATCCACTTCAAAATCTTTTCGTCTGGTCTTATTGCTGGCCATAACAGCCTGCGGGACAGTTCCCAGAATGGATCTTAAAACTTATCAATCTCAGGCAATATTGAAACCTCAAGCCCTAAAATTGAGTGCAAAAGCCTGGTTGCCAAGGGTACAGGCCGAGGCTTTGAATTGGCAGAAAGATGCCTATTTGACGGGGGTTTATGCTTTTCAATTGTCGGGAAAGTCATTTCTCAGTTATGAGTTTCAATCGGGGCACTTACCTGAAAAAACTTTGTATATGAAAATGACTGAAGCGGGAGTTTTGAGCCAAACCCTGAGCCAGACCCAGCAAGTTTCTGAAAGAATTGTTATGGAAAACTGGAAAACTTCTGAACAGGAAGCTTTGGCGCTGGCTCGTACCAAGGGTTTCAACGCATTGGATGATTTCGGCGTGGGCTTGGGTTCCTGGAAAGGGATGGGCATTGCAAATCCTGGTCTGAAATGGTCAGTTTTATCATTTGCAGATCCCAACACGCAGTATTATTACGTGATTGATGATCAGACACTTCAAGTTTGGCGTTGTGAGCCGACTTCCCAACCCAATCAAGGCTGTTTGCCAACAGTGAAAAATATCTTTCTGAGTCTCAGGAATCTCGAAATAAATGGTTGAGCATATTCATTGCCCTGCTTGTGGCAGAGAAGAAATGGTGGGTGCAAAATTTTGCAGTTATTGTTTTGTGGCGATTGAAAGCTCGATGGATTCTGAAGCTCAAAAGCCAGCCTGGCCTGGCGTTCCCAAAGGCTATATCCTTAAGCAGACTCCTGCTGAAATATATTTGCCGGCCTGGTTACAGATCCCTTTTGGATATGAAGCGCTTTCACCTGTTTTCTGGATTATTCTGCATCTTGTTTTGCTCTTTTTTCTGCTTTTTTCCTTGTTTGGCCTGATCTCAGCCTCCTTTCCCTATCTTGGGATGCTCTTTTGTCTTGGCGTGGGAGCTGCACTTACCCATCTGTTTTATCAAAAAGCCTATCCAAAGGTAGCACAGTTTGGTGAGGGGGGCTTTCCCGGGCCTGTGCAAAGAGTCATGGTCTATATCGGGATACTGTATCTTTTGGCTTTTAGTTTACTGTTTATTAGCAATGAAAACTATGTTTTGGGTTTGTTTTGTTTTATCGTATTTATTGGGGTTTCAGGTTATTTATTTGGTTTTAAAAAACAGAAGCAGGGTTTTATTGATGCCTTTAGCGACCTGATTTCAAGTGGTCGCATTCAAAAAAAAGGGATTGAGTCGATTGAATATCTTGCTCTTTGTTTGATTCTGTCTGGAATGCTTTTTATTCCTTTGCTCTTTTTTGATGCCTTGTTTCCCCTTGCCCAGCCTCAATATCTTGTAAATGTAAGGAATTTAGAGGCCAGAAGCAGTGGCCGTAGCGGTACTTCATATTACGCGACACTTGTGGGGTGGCACGGGCAATCCCGTTTCATCAAGTTACGGCTTCCTGTGGCGCAATGGAACCAACTGTCAATCGGAGCTTCCTATCATTTAAAAACCAAGCGTGGCCTCTTGGGGGCAGAACATTTTACGCGTCTGAAGCCTGCCAGACAAGACCGAAAACAGCCACTGTGATCAAAGGATAAAAAGTATGACTGAACTATTCACGCAGGGAATTTGGGGCCGAACACCCGAACAGATTGGGCAGGCGCTGGCTGTGATTGTGGGCATGGTCTTGCTTCAATTCCTTTTGCACTCTGTGATTTTCAGGCGCTTGAAAAAATTGGCAGAAAGTACCACCACTTTTGTAGATAATATTCTGGTTGAATCTGCGCGTTACCCGCTGCGTTTGAGTCTGTTCTGCCTCACTCTTTTGCTTGTTTCAGATATTTTAGGTTTTTCTCCCGTTTTCGCGCGTTGGATTTCCCGTTTGGCTGAATCGGGTTTTATAATTGCGGGCACCTGGTTTTTGTCTGGCGCATCTCAGCTCTTAACGCTTTCTTTTGCTGCCTGGATGGAAAAACGCAATACCCCACTGGATCTTCAGGTTCAGCCTTTGTTTACCCGTGTTTTACGGGTGGCGGTGTGGATTATGGGCGGCCTGATGTTGATCCAGCATTTGGGTTATTCGATTACCGGCATTATTGCTTCACTTGGGATTGGGGGCGCAGCCCTGGCTTTTGCTTCACAGGATACGATTGCAAATGTTTTTGGATCTGCCAAAATTCTCTTGGACCGTCCCTTTTTAATCGGGGATTGGATTAAATCCACCGATGGATCGATTGAAGGTGTTGTTGAAGATATTGGCTTTCTTTCAACCCGAATTCGTACCTTCGCAGATACCCTGATTACGGTGCCGAATAATAAGATTGCCAATTTGGCGCTTGAAAACTTCAGCCGCATGACCAAGCGCAGAATTTTTACGCATATTGGGCTCAGTTATGGAACCCAGATAGAACAGATTCAGACGGTGGTGCCTCAAATGCGTCAATATATCAGCGAACACCCCGAAATTGAACCCAGTACACTTTTTGTGCATTTTACAAGTTTTTCTGAGTCTTCTCTGGATATTATGGTGTATTTTTTTACCCGCACAACCGTTTGGGCCGATTGGCTGAGAATTCGAGAGGAAATTTATTTAAAGTTTATGTTGATTCTGCAAGAGGCTGGAATTCAAATTGCAGTGCCTGCCAGGCAACTGCGTTTAGAACACTTGCCCCAAGGTGCATTTCATGATCTGATGACCTTTCCTGGGCTGATTTCAGCCCCTGAAGATCTCGAACCCCTCGTAAACGGCCCAGATTTGGATAGCTCTGCTTTTTCTCCGGGAGCCTAGTTCGCTCTTCTCTTAAACCTGAGTCACAGGTTAAATTTGCTTATCTACAGAGGAGAGCCCCATGCCAGATTTACCTGTCTTGCTTTGGTTTCGTCAGGATCTCAGATTGTCAGACCATCCGGCCTTAACCTCTGCGCTGAAAGCCAGGGCTGTGATTCCCGTTTTTATTGCTGATCGATCTGCAGGAAGCCCCTGGGAAATGGGGGCCGCAAGTGCTTGCTGGCTTCATCACTCTCTGGCCAGTCTCTCTGAGGCCCTTGAGCGCTTTGGATCGCGATTGATCTTGCGTAAAGGCAGTTCTGAGCAGGTTTTAAAGGAATTGCTCAGCGAAACGGGGGCCCATAAAATCTTTGCCAGTCGTTTGTATGAACCTGAGCTTGCGAAACGGGACAGGGCATTGCAGAAGATCTTGCCGCTTCAGTTGTTTGAAGGGGCTTTGCTGTTTGAACCCGGTGAAGTACTGACCGGCGCAGATACCCCCTATAAAGTTTTTACGCCTTTTTGGCGTGCGTGTTTAAAACATGATTTTCGCCTTCCCTTGCCCGCGCCAGAGGCTTTGCCTCCTGTTTGTTCCAAAATTCCAAGTTTGCCTTTGGCTGCCCTTGAGCTTTTGCCCGCGATTCCCTGGGATACTCAGATCAGAGCCACCTGGCAAGTCGGGGAAGCTTCTGCGCTTGATAAACTCAAAATTTGGCTTCAGTCAGGGCTGGCGGGATACGCGATCGAACGCAACCGACCCGATCGGCAAGGGACTTCCCGACTTTCCCCCCATTTACATTGGGGGGAGATCAGTCCAGCCCAGGTCATGTATGCCGCTCAACAGAACATGGGGGGGGTACCCGCCGAGGATCTGCGTGTTTTTCTCAGTGAAATTGGCTGGCGTGAATTTGCTGTACATATTTTAGATTTTTTTCCAGATACTGATCTCAATCCTTTGGATAGTCGTTTTTTAGATTTTCCCTGGGCAGAAAATACTGGGTTATTAAAATCTTGGCAAAGAGGGCAGACCGGCTACCCGATTGTGGATGCTGGCATGCGGGAACTTTGGGCCACGGGTTGGATGCACAATCGGGTCAGAATGATTGTCGCTTCTTTTCTCTGCAAGGATTTAATGATTCCCTGGCAAGAGGGGGCGCGTTGGTTTTGGGACACGCTGGTGGATGCGGATCTGGCTGCCAATTCATTGAACTGGCAATGGAGTGCGGGTTCTGGAGCCGATGCAGCACCCTATTTCAGAATCTTGAATCCTTTGACCCAAGGGCAAAAATTTGATCCCCAGGGTGAATATGTCAGGCATTGGCTTCCTGAATTGGCAAAACTTCCCACACAGTGGGTGCATTGCCCTTGGGCTGCGCCTCCAATCGTTCTGCTGGAGGCAGACCTCCGCTTGGGCAAGGATTATCCCTTTCCTCTGGTTGATCACCGTCAGGCACGGGAAAGAGCTTTACAGGCTTATCAGCAAATACGCAATTCCTCGAACCCTTGATGCCACTCTTGATTGGAACGTGTCTCCTTATTGAAAGTTCTGACCCAGGCGTGTATTCCGTTACATGGGGAAGGTTCGTGGTAGAATGATTCACCTGAAAGTTCTCTACTTCTCATCGAATTGACCCTGCCTGTCAGGGTCCGGGGGAAGACCCCCGACAACCCGCAATTGAAAAGAGGCTCATACATGAAAGAGGTTGTTATCGTCGCCGGGCTGCGTACTCCTTTTGTTAAAGCAGGAGGCGCTTTTAAAAATCTTCCGGCCTATGATCTGACTGCCCGCTTAATTCGCGAATTGATGCTGCGTTTAGATTTTCCCTCAGATAAAATTGAAGAAGTGATTATTGGCAATGTGATTCAAAGCGTTGAATCTGCCAATATGGCGCGTATTTCAGCCGTGTTGGGAGGCTTGCCCAATCATATCCCCGCCTATACCGTGAATCGCAACTGCGCATCCGGGATGGAGGCTATTAGTCAGGGGTTTGATAAAATTCGCCATGGCCAGGCCAAGATTATCCTGGCTGGAGGTGCTGAGTCTATGAGCAGTATCCCCATCTTTAGCTACAGCCCAGAGCTGACAGATATCTTGATGGGGGCTTCCAAAGCAAAAACAGCGGCGCAACGCCTGCAAATTTTATCTCAACTGCGTCCCCAGCATCTGAAACCCGGTGTAATCAATCAAAATGATCCGATTGCAGACATGACCATGGGGCAGACCGCTGAAAATCTGGTTCGGGATTTCGGCTTGACCCGTCAGGAACAGGATGAATTCTCTTTGCGGAGTCATCAATTGGCTGTGGCTGCACGCCCCAAACTGGCAGAAGAAATTCTGCCGATTTTAATTCCCGACGGTGGCAAAGGCGAGGCCGTTCTGGATGATATTGGGCCCCGTGAAGATTCCAAGCTCGAAAGTCTGCTCAAACTGCGCCCAGTTTTTGACAAGGATTTCGGCTCAGTGACTGCTGGCAATGCCTCTCCGATTACAGATGGTGCAGCGATTGTTCTGATGATGGATGTCGAGACCGCCCAAGAAATGGGACTTGAACCCTTGGGGTATATCCGCAGCTACGCCTATGCGGGGCTCGAAGCGCAAAGGATGGGATTGGGACCTTCCTATGCTACACCCAAAGCCTTGGCTCAAGGAAAAATTAAATTTTCTGAAATTGAACTGATTGAAATCAATGAGGCCTTTGCTGCCCAGGTGATTGCCAATGAGCGGGCCTTTGCTTCTTCTGATTTTGCTGAAAAAATTGGTTTAAAGGCTCCCCTTGGTGAGATTAACCGGGATATCTTGAATGTCAATGGCGGTGCAATTGCCTTGGGACACCCTCTGGGTGCATCAGGGGCCCGCTTGATTCTGACGCTGCTCAAAGAAATGGGCCGCCGCGGCAATTCTTTGGGGCTGGCTTCTCTCTGTATTGGGGGGGGCCAAGGTGCTTCCTTTATTTTGGAACGGAAATAGAGGAGGCTGATCATGTCGGATCAAAAAGCAACCCCAGAAGCCGATGAAGCCCCAGCGCAAAATCTGACTTCTGAAGAGACAGTGAAAGAAATCCCCGTCAAGAAGGCCAAATCACCTTCGAAGCGCAGTTCAAAAAAAGCGGCAGATGATGCTGTTGAGAGTGCTGAAGGAGTTCAGGCCCATGAAGAATTGGCAGCTGAATCTCCTCAAACTGAAGGCACGACTGTCGCCTCAGCCCCCGAAAAACCCCTCGAAAAGGAAGAATTATCCATGAGTTCTGAAGTACAGGAAAAACCACAAGCAGCCCAAACAGATTATCTGAGTTTGGATATTGCAGCAGATGGAATTGCGATGGCCTGGTTTGATACGCCAGGTAAGAAAGTCAATCTGCTTTCTCCCGTGATGCTGGATCAGATTGAAACTGTTTTAAACGAAATCTCTTCCAACCCTGCGGTTAAAGCCGTGATCTTTGCCAGTCGCAAAGAAGATAATTTTATTGCCGGTGCTGACTTGGCGAGTATGGTTTCTGAAAGTTTTGATCTTGAAAAGGCAGTTGCCTTTGGCGACCGGGGTCGCCAGGTCATGCAGCGTATTGCTGAGCTTGAAGTGCCGACGATTGCCTGTATTCACGGCTCTTGTCTGGGCGGTGGTTTGGAATTGGCCTTGGCCTGTGATTACCGCGTGGCCTCTACCCATCCCAAAACAAAATTGGGATTGCCTGAAGTTCAGTTGGGAATTTTACCCGCTTGGGGCGGTGTCTCCCGTTTGCCAAGACTTCTGCCGCTGCCCACAGCCTTGGATCTGATGCTGACAGGCAAGCAATTGCCAGCTAAAAAAGCCCGTTCGATCGGACTGATTCATTTGGCTCCTCCGCACGATATTTTGATTGAAACCGCTCAAAAATTGGCAAAAGAACTCTTGGCGGGTCAGCAAAGTTCAGTTTCAATTAAACCTCCCAAAACCAGTCTTTTGGACAAGGCCTTGAGCAATCTGGCAGTGGGCCAGAACTTGGTGTTTAAACAGGCCCGCAAAGGGGTGCTTGAGAAAAGCAAAGGATTTTATCCTTCTCCGCTCAAAATCCTTGAAACGGTTCAAAACAGTATGAACCTTCCCCTCTATGAAGCCTTCAAACTTGAGGGACAAGCCTTTCGCTATCTTCTCGAGCGCAGTGAAACAGCCAATCTGATGAATCTTTTCTTCGTCAACCAGGATTTGAATAAAATTCCTGAGTTGGAAGGCAAGAATGTTAAAAGCCGCAAGGTTAAAATGATGGGCGTTTTGGGGGCCGGTTATATGGGTGCAGGTATTGCCCAGATTTCCAATGCCAAGGATATCGATATCCGCCTCAAAGATGTGAATTATCCTGCGCTCTTGAATGGCATGAAATCGATTCGCAAGACCTATCAAGGTTTGCTGAAACGCCGCCGTTTGAATGAAAAACAGGTTCAGGACAAAATGCGTCGCATTACGCCAACCACTGAACACACAGGCTTTCAACACTGTGATTTGGTGATTGAGGCCGTGGTTGAAAAAATGGAAATTAAAAAAGCTGTTTTTCAAGAAATGGAAAAGCACGTCAATGAAAATACCATTTTAGCCACCAATACCTCAGCCCTTTCGATCAATGAAATGGCAGAAGCCACTTCGCGTCCTGATCGTTTCATTGGTCTTCACTTTTTTGGCCCTGTGCATAAAATGCCCTTGGTTGAGGTAATTCTGGGTGAAAAAACCAGCCCTGAGACGCTTTCTACGGCTTTGGGGTATGTGCGCAGCATTGGTAAAACCCCCGTGGTGATTCGAAAAGATACCCCCGGCTTTGTGGTCAATCGGATTCTTGCGCTTTATGGCAATGAAGCCTGCCTTTTACTTGAAGAAGGCGCGGATATGACCACGATTGACCGCCTGATGACCGATTTTGGCATGCCCATGGGCATCTTTGAAGTGATTGATTTGGCAGGTGTGGATGTGGCTTGGCATACCGCTCAGAGTGTGCGCGCTCTGTTTGAAGCCCGTCCTGGTTTTCAAATCAGCACGGTCATGGAACGCTTGTTTAAAGATCAGCGTTTGGGCCAGAAAAATGGCAAAGGATTTTATATCCATGCTGGAAAAGAGCCCATCCCCGATCATCGCTACCTTCAACAAGTTGTTCAGGAAATCCGCCCTGAGAGTGAACGTCGCCAAATGACGGCTGAAGAAATTCGTGATCGTCTGGTTTTGAGCATTCTCAATGAATCGGCGCTTTGTCTTCAAGAGGGCCTGGTCTCCCGTCCTGGGGAAATAGATATGGCCATGTTGATGGGAACGGGTTTCCCGCCTTTTAGAGGTGGGCCTTTGCGTTTGATTGATCAACAGGGCATTCAGTTTATTGTGAATCAACTTGAATACTATGCGGAAACACGAGGAGAACGGTTTGCACCCTGCCAGCTTCTGAAAGATATGGCAGCATCGGGCAAAAAGTTCTACCCGCTGTTCTAGTCGCGCTGTGCAACCTGGAACGATTGTCGAGTTTCTGCAAAAAAATGAAGTGATGGTGGGGGTTTGCCAGTTTAGCAACCCCCAACATATTCGTATTCTTGCTGAAAACAATAAAGAACTCAATTTACATGAACGCAAAATTCTTCACGCTTTAAAGCGCTCGCTTCCTCAAAGCATGAGCAGAATGGAGCGCGTGGCTGCTTTGAAAGATTGGTCTGAAAAGCTTCGCCAGGAAGCTTTGCCTGTTGATTTGAATACCCTTTGGGAAGTTGTCAGCGGCGAAGAGGACTCTCTTGACCTGAATTCTCTAGCAGAAATGTGTTTTTCACAGCCAGGCGATTTGGAGGTTTCAAGCCTGCTCAGGTCTTTGAGCGCTGATCGGCTCTATTTTGAACGTAAAGGCGATGAGGGCTTTGTTCCCCGCTCAGAAGAAGTGGTGGCTCAAATACAGGCCCAACAAAAACGGGAAGAAGATAAAAAGAAGAGCCGCCGTGCGCTCTGTGACTGGATTGCGAACTGCGAAACTTCCCCCCATTTGCCTCCCGATGGCGCTCAATCAGCTTTGCATTTATTGCAGGATGTCGCAGTGATTGGCCGCCGATCGACTCATTTTTCGGTGGTCAGCCAACTCTATGATGAAGCGGGTGTAACAGGTGGCCCCCTTGAAGAACGGTGTCTGAAAACCCTAACCCGCTCAGGGGTGTGGGATGAAGATATCAACCTCAGTTTGATTGAACACCAGGTGCCTTTGCTATTTTCGAGGGAATTGCTGGATTATGTGGAACAATTGCCTGAAGTCTCTTCAGTCTGCCCAGCTGATCGCAAAGATCTGCGCTATTTAGAAACACTTACGATTGATGATGCTGAAACCACAGATATTGATGATGCCCTCAGCTGGGAAGAAACACCCTCAGGTTTTCGCCTTTGGGTACATATTGCCGATGCTTCTGCTTTTGTCACGCCCCATACACCTTTGGATCAGGAGGCCTCTCGCCGTTTTACCTCGATTTATCTTTGTGAAAGAAAAATTGAAATGCTGCCGATCCGCCTGTCTCAGGATCTTTGCAGTTTGGTAGAAGGTCAGCCCAGGCTTGCCTTATCGGTAGCCCTCGATCTCAACGCTGAACTTGAAGTTCAGGGAGCCAGTATTCATGAAACCTTGATCGAAGTGAAAAACCGCATGAGCTATGATCAGGTCGATCAGATCTTCGAAGAACATCAGCTTTTGCAAAAATTGTTTCAATTGGCCCAACATCACCGTGAGCAGCGCTTGGCGCGCGGAGCCGTTGAATTTAACCGCCCTGAACTGCGAATCAAAGTGAGTTCAGAAAAAGAAATTCTTCTGAAGCGGGTCGAAAGAGATTCTCCCGCACAACTCTTGGTTTCTGAATTGATGATTCTGGCAAACCATTGGGTGGCCCGTTTGCTGAGTGAAGCCCGGATTCCTTTGATCTATAAAACGCAGGAAGCGCCCAATGAAGAAAAATCACCTGGCAAACCCTTGCTGAAGCGCGCTGAAATGACGGTCAGACCTGGCCTGCATTATGGATTGGGATTGGATGTCTATACGCAATTCACTTCGCCGATCCGCCGCTACAATGATTTGATTCTGCATCGACAAATCAAGCATTGGCTGCATTCCCAAAACAGCCTCTATACAGAAGAGGATATCCAAAAACTGATAGCGCTTTCTGATCAGGCAGTCTTTAGTGCCAATTATATTCAGAGAGAAAATTATCGCTATTGGTTATACAAATTTTTTCAAAGCTTGCCCACGCCGCGAATCTATCCGGCGCGTGTACAAACCAAAACAGCTGAAAAAATGTTTATCCATCTCCCTGACTATTGTCTGGACACCCCTTTTCCCTTGGGAGATGCTGCAGATTTACAGGAGGGTAGCGAGTTTTGGGTTGAAATTACCCAGGCCTATCCTCGCAAGGGCATTTTGCAATTGCGTCGTGTCAATCCGCCTCAGGAAGCGTTAGAAGCTACGCCGTAAGAATCACGTACCTTTGTGATAAAGGCTTGAATTGAAGGATTGTGCGAAATTTTCCAGGCGATATCCAGGAAATAGAGCGCATGGTTAATATCTCTCACCAAACTGTAAAGGTATCCCAATCCAAAATAGGCTTCATGTCGCTCTTTGTTCAAACTGATCGCTTCGAGAAAATGGCTGACAGCTTCTTGTAAGGGAGTTGTTTGGGTAAAGTTTGATTCAACAACCAGGTCAATACAACTAAAGCCCAAATCGAGATATTCTTGATAGGATTTTTTGTGCTGATTGAGCACAATTCCCATTTTATTGCGAATCAAAGAACGGCCTGCGCCCATATCAAAGCGCACTTCCAATTCTGCCCCGTCTTTTCGGGCTGAACTGATTTGGGCTTCTGCTTCATTCTCCTGGGGCACAGATTCTGTCGTTTCGGGAAGCTCAAAGGAAAGAATTTCGAAGCTTTCTTCAGGGGCGGCTTCAGGTTCAGCGGTTTCAGGAACAGGCTTTGCTGGGATCTCTAGATTGGTGGTTAAGACGCTGACCAAGCGCGACCAAATTTCAGTTTCAAGGGCTTGGATAAAGGGAAACTTATTTTGAAGCACCTCAGGCAAAGTACAGCTTTGTGGGGGTGGGGGTTGCTTTTCTATCAAGGTGTGAAGAATCTGAATCATCAGATGATTCCAGGCATTGAAAGCACTCTGTTGATCTGTTTCTGGAAAAATCAGGCTATCTGGAGGATAGAGTGTTTGCCAGATGCTTAAAATTTCTTGCCATACAGGGGGCTCGGGGGATTGGAGCAGGGGTTCAAGAGCTCTTAACTTGGGAATACGTTCAAGACTCTGTGCTTTGAGCAATGCCAAGGTTTGGGTCTGAATTTGGGCATTCAGCGCTTTTAACTGGTTTTCCAAGCTTTGTCTGAAAACTGGGGAAAGGGTTTGTTTGCGCTTGCTTTCTAAACCTTGGCAACGCGCTTTTAATTGTTCAAGCTGTAAACGCAACTGGCGGCTGGGGGAGGGGGGCGAGGCGGGTCTGTGCAAGGGGCGAGTCGCCGCGGAAGTTCCAGAAGCTTGAGCCGTGGCAGAAAGAGGACGGGTAGAGCGAATACTCATCCTGTTCTGCATAGGTGGCTGCATGGATTGCTTCTCCTTCGAAGACCTGAGGGCTTTAAGCTCTCTGAAAGGACTACAGAGCTAATTGAATTATTGATTCATTTTACCACAGTTTTGCACTTGCCCCTGATGCAGGAAAGCCTGGAATAATCACAATTTTCTTTCTAGATTCAATTATTTGACGAAAATCACATTTTCAGTGTGATAAGTTAATAGCACTGATTAGAATCTTTGGTGCTAATGTTAAAGATGTAAATAAAAAACATGACAAAATGGCAAGGAGAACGAGCGATGAAAATTCAGAAAATCTATCAAAAGGGTCTGATGGCGAGTTTGAGTGTTTTGATGGCGACAGGCATGAGTGCCTGTGGCGATTTAAGTTCCTTGGTAAACAATCCCCAGGTGCAGGCAGCTCTTAAAGATTATTTAAGTTTGACCCTGAACAAAGAAGTAGATGGAACCACTACGGCTGTGCAGGCAAACGATATTCAATCGATTATTGCCAATGGCAAAGCCGTGAATTATTCGGTGGATGCACAAGGTCAAATCAGCTTCCAGAATCTGCCTGCAGATGCAACAGAATTGGAGGTACAGTACAAAGATGCCCCAGCACCTGTTGTGATGCCCATTGATCCCAAACAAAAACAAAATGGGAAATTGGTGATGCGCGGCGTTTCCCGTTTTTCAAAAGGTGAAAATGGCCAACTGGCCTTTCAAGAAAATCTTTCAGGATTTGATTTTAACCGAGATGGTCAGTTTGATGAGCAGAAACCGCAGTTCGTGCAACAGGAAGGCGTCTTTATGCGCCATGATCTTGCCAATCAAGTGGTTCAACGTTTCGAACTCAAACCTGGCCAAGCACTTAACCTTCAGGCTCCTCCGAGAGAGGAATTGCGTGGCGACAGATTTTTCATGCCCCTTCCCCCCCAGAGGCCTGGACAAGATATGATGCCCAAGGTCTGTGGCATGTTTAAGGCCAAGGAAGATGGTTCGATTGATATCCCACGCCCCAATGGGGAAGCGCGTAATCTCAAAGCAGGTGAATTTGAAATCAATGCTCAAGGTGCTTTGAAAATCATCAAAACGGGAGAGCCAGATACTGGCCGAACCTTGGTGGCTCCACCTTGTGCGCGTCCCATGATGCCTCCCAATGGCTGTCAACCTGGCCCGAATGGTCAAATGCCCAGACAAATGCAGCCTGGCATGCAAGAAGAGCAGCCCATGCCCGCTGGACCTATGAATCCCATGAATATGCCCAGCATGCAGCCAGGCCAGATGCAACCAGGTCAAATGCAGCCCGGTCAGGCAGGGCCAGCAGGGCCTTGCCCCATGCCCAGAATGCAGCCAGGCCAGATGCCGCCCGCTCCAGGGCAACCTGGAGAACAGGCTTCTCCACCCCCTCAACCTGAACCCCAGGCTACTGCTACACCAGCACCCGAGGCCACAGCAACGCCTGAACCCGAGGCCACAGCAACGCCTGAACCTCAGGCAACAGCAACGCCTGCTACCTAAGCCCCCATAATAACAAGGCCCCTCCAATTTGGAGGGGCTTTGTTTTAATTCGGTTTCAGTTTAGTGGCCAATATCCACATAACGTTCGGGCACCATTTTCCAGCGTTCAGGAGAACGCCAGAGACTGGAAAGTAAGAGTTCACGCATCAGCAGAAATTCTTTGGGCAAACGATCATAGAGTTTGTCAAAAAGGCTTTGATGTGAAAGCACTTCTTCTTTCCAGACTTCGCGGTTCACCGACATAACTTCGTTGAAATGATCGAGGTTGAAATTTTCAAGCCCTTCCCAATCCAAGTCTTCGTATTTTGGCATCCAGCCCAGGGGGCTTTCAATTCCATAGGCCTGCCCATTGACACGCTGAACGATCCACTTCAGGACACGCATATTTTCGCCGAAACCTGGCCAGAGGAATTCTCCTTCAGGCCCTTTGCGGAACCAATTCACACAGAAAATGCGGGGAGGATTGGGGGTATTGCGCCCCATTTCAAGCCAATGGTTGAAATAGTCTCCCATATGGTAGCCACAGAAAGGCAGCATGGCCATGGGGTCACGCCGCACCAATCCAATCGAGGCGCCTTGAGCTGCTGCAGTGGTCTCTGAACCAATCGTGGCAGCCAGGTATACCCCAAAATTCCAATTGAAAGCTTGGTAAATCAAGGGAACGGCTGTTGCACGACGGCCACCGAAGATAAACGCGCTGATCGGAACACCTTGGGGGTTTTCCCAATCGGGATCGATCGAGGGGCATTGTGAGGCTGGGGCTGTAAAGCGGGCATTGGGGTGAGCTGCTTTTCTGCCACAATCCGGAGTCCAGGGGTTGCCTTGCCAATCGGTGAGCTCAGCTGGAATTTCATCAGACATATCTTCCCACCAGACATCCCCATCGGGAGTCAACGCCACATTGGTAAAAATTGTATTGGATCTGATGGAGTCCATGGCATTGGGATTGGATTTATAAGAGGTTCCTGGCGCAACCCCAAAATAACCCGCTTCAGGGTTGATGGCATAAAGCCGACCGTCTTCCCCACGTTTTAACCAGGCGATATCATCGCCAATGGTAGTTACTTTCCAGCCTTTGTCGAGAAAACTTTGGGGGGGGATCAGCATGGCGAAATTGGTTTTACCGCAGGCACTGGGGAAAGCGGCTCCCACATAGGTCTTTTTACCGCTGGGGTCTTCAATGCCCATGATCAGCATATGCTCAGCGAGCCAACCTTCGTCGCGGCCCATGGCTGAGGCAATACGCAAGGCAAAGCATTTTTTGCCCAGCAAGGCATTGCCGCCATAACCACTGCCATAGCTCCAAATAGAGCGTTCTTCAGGAAAATGAACAATATATTTCTGTTCATTGTTACAAGGCCAGGTGACATCTGCTTGGCCTTCTGCCAGGGGCATGCCCACTGAATGAAGGCAGGGCACAAATTCGCCTGATTCCCCCATCAGTTCGAAAACTTTACTGCCCATGCGGGTCATAATACGCATATTGGTGGCTACATAGGGAGAATCTGAAAGTTCAATGCCCAGTTGCGCAATATTGGAACCCAAAGGGCCCATGCTGAAGGGAATCACATAAAGCGTGCGCCCTTTCATCGAACCTTTGAAGATTTGATGCAGAATCCCTTTCATTTCTTTGGGATCCATCCAGTTATTGGTTGGGCCTGCATCTTGTTTGCGGCGACTGCAGATAAATGTGCGATCTTCAACGCGGGCGACATCCCCTGGGTCAGAGAAGGCAAGATAACTGTTGGGGCGTTTTTCAGGGCTTAGCCGTTTGAAAGTTCCCTTATCCACCATGAGTTGACATAGGTTGTCGTATTCTTCCTGTGAGCCATCGCACCAGTGAATGGCGTTGGGTTCACAGAGCTTGACCACTTCTTGAATCCAGGCCAGGGCCTCTGTATTGCGGACATAATCCGGAGCGTTTAATTCTATCGACATTTATAAGACCTTCCTCTCAAATGTTGGGGGTTGGTTTTCGATCGCTTGATCTTCCAACCCTTGCATAGCTAAAACTTATTCAAACCAGGACACATAGTCTGCCAAAGGCAGACGCGGGGGAATATAGCGATTGACTAAAGCCTCAGGATCAGGATACCCCACTGCCATGCCACAGACGAGTAGGCGATCCTCAAGTTTTAAAAATTTTCGAATGGTTTGACTATAGGACGTCAGGCTGAACTGTGGGCAAGAAGCCAAATCGTAGGCTACAAGGCCCAGCATGATATTTTGCATAAAAAAGCCGAGATCCAGAAAATTACCCCGTTCAGCCCCTGTTGGTAAATGAAAAATCATTTGAACGGGGGCGTTAAAAAAAGTTAGGTTTTCACGGTTATGGGCTTTGCGTTTGGTGCGATCCTGACGATCAATCCCTTTCAGTTCAAACAAGCCATAGCCGCATTCCCGGGCGCGCTGCATAAAAGCTTCGCGCAGAGGTTCTTCATGGTACTGATAATCAGAGGGTTCAGATTCATTGGCATCAAATTTTTGACAGAGCAATTCAGACAATTGATCACGTGCTTTGCCCATTACCACCGAAACACCCCAGGGTTGGGTATTTTTAGAGGAGGGAGCCTCAGCCGCTGCGCTTAAAATCTTTTCGAGAAGTTCACGGGGCACAGGCTTTGGCAGATAGGCCCGCTTGCTGTGACGGGATTGAATCAAGTGCAAAAAAGTTTCGGGATCTTGCATGCGTATCCTTTCAAGAACATGAATATCATCTTACCGTAAAGAGCAGCTTACCACCTTGACGAGGATCAGGCTGGATACTTGACCTGGATCAGTTTGGCTTTGATTTCTTTGCTGGCAAGGGAGACGTATAATAAGATATCAGCTGAAAAGGAAAATCCACCATGTTGTGTCCTGCCTGTCAAGAAACCCTCTGCGAAATTTCAGTGCCACCTGTCAAAGTAGATGTCTGTTTGATGGGCTGCAAAGGCATCTGGTTTGACCGTGGGGAACTTGAAAAAGTTCTCAAAAATACCCCTGAGGCCGATCAATTAATGAATGCCACAGGTTGGGAAGTAAAAAATCCAGAAGCAGGTCAAGCCAGATCCTGTCCACATTGTGTAGATATTTCCTTAAAAACATTTAAATGGGGCAGTCAATACCCGGTTGAATTGGATGTTTGTCCTGGCTGTGGGGGGTACTGGCTGGATGCCGGCGAGCTGCTGCTGGTGGCTGAAAATTTAAAGCAGGGTGAAAAACTTCCCCAGGTCAAACCTGTTTTAAAACCGGGTGTCTCCTTGGAGCAGGGAGAGCCCAGTGTTTCAGATATTCTTGCCTGGGAGGTGGCTGCTGAGGCCGTAGAAACAGCGATTTGGTTTGCTCCAGAAATCATGGATGCAGGTGTGGCGGTAGCAGAAGCTTTACCGGGGGCCGGCGAAGCCCTTTTAAGTGCCCCCGGTGCCTTGATCGAAGGGGCTGGGGTGGCTGCTGAAACTGTTGGCGCACTTGCTGAAGGTATGGCTGAAGGGGTCGGTGCGATGGCAGAAGGTGTGGGCGCAGTGGCCGAGGGCATGGGAGACCTTGTCGGGGCTGTGTTTGAATTTTTAGGTGGCTTATTCAATTAAATGTTTGCAGGGATTGATACCGGGGGAACCTTTACGGATTGTGTCTATTTGCAAGCTGGAAAACTGCTCGTTGAGAAACTGCTTTCAACCCCTGAAAATCCCGCCCAGGCCGTTTTAGCAGGGCTTTCACGCTTTCCTTCTCAACCACAGGCTTTGATTCATGGCACGACAGTGGCGACCAATGCGCTCTTGGAGCGGAAATTAGCCCGAACGGCATTGCTGGTGAGTGCAGGATTTAAAGATATTTTGCAGATCGGGCGGCAAAACCGGCCTGAACTCTATGCGCTGCATACAGAGCCTGTGGGGGCCTTGATACCTCGCGAGGATTGTTTTGAGGTCAGTGAACGGATAGGTTCTCAAGGAGAAATTCTAGAGCCTTTAACTGAGGAGAGTGTGGCGCGTTTATTGCAGGGCTTGCCCTCTGAAATTGAATCCGTCGCCATTTGTCTTTTGTTCAGTTATCGCAACCCAGAACATGAAGAGATGCTTTTGCGTGCTCTGCAAAACAGATCGTGGAGTATTTCGCTTTCCAGTCAAATTCTACCGGAATACCGTGAAGTTGAGCGCTTTTCAACCACCGTCGCCAATGCTGCATTGCAACCCGTGATGCAGCGGTATATGTTGGCCTTAAAACAAGGACTTTTGGAACTCCCCTGTCGTTTGGTGCAATCCAATGGCGGCAGTATTGCCCTTGAAGAAGTGGCTGAACAACCTGTTCGCTGTGTTTTATCGGGGCCTGCAGGGGGTGTTTTGGGGGCTTGGGAAGTGGGGCAACAGTTGGGTAAGCTACGCCTGCTGAGTTTGGATATGGGGGGAACTTCTACCGATGTCTCCCTGATCAATGAAAGCTTGCCTCTGCAAACCGAAACGCAGATCAGTGGAATTCCCCTGAAAGTTCCCATGTTGGCGATTCATACGGTGGGAGCAGGGGGCGGATCGATACTCCGCTATGATGCGGGGGGCGCCTTGCGTGTGGGCCCTGAAAGTGCCGGGGCGGATCCCGGGCCGCTCTGTTATGGCAAAGGCCAGGATCTGACAGTCACAGATGCCCAGGTTTTTTTAGGACGCATCCCAGAGGGGATTCAACTGGGCGGGAACTTGAGCTTGAAACCCCAAGGGCTTGAGCGGGCCTTTACTGAGCTGGGAAAGGCGATTGGTTTGACTGCGGAAAAGGTTGCCTTGGGCGCTTTGGCGGTTGCCAATGCGCGAATGGAACGTGCCCTGCGGGTGGTCTCCGTTGAAAAAGGTGAAAACCCTGCCGATTATCTGCTTTTTTGTTTTGGCGGAGCTGGGGGCTTGCACGCCTGTGAATTGGCGCGTAGTTTAGGTATTAAGCAAATCTTGATTCCAGCTTATGCTGGGGTTTTCTCAGCTTGGGGCATGCTCTTTGCGCCTGAAATCCGTGATTTTTCGCTGACGGTTTTGGGAGAGTGTAAAGGGGGCGATTATCAGGCTGTTCGAGCCGCTTTTCAACGCCTTGAACTCAGGGCTCAAAAGGCTTTTAAGACTTCTTTGGAGTGTTTGGATTGTGTTTATCAAGTGGATTTGCGTTATCCCGGACAATCCTATGAGCTAACCGTTGCCTGGGGGCCCCATGCCGAAACCGATTTTCATGAGAAGCATGCGCAGCTTCATCATTTTTCACGACCAGAATCTTCGCCTGAATGGGTGACCCTGCGTTTACGGGTGACCCGTCCCGGTCAAAAACCTTTGATTTCTGCTCCGATTTTACCTCAAACCAGTCTTTCAGAGGCTTTGCTGTTTTCTCGAACCGTTGGCTTTGATTCAGGACGTTTAGAAACAGCTTTTTATCAGCGTGCCGCTTTGCCCGCAGAAACCTTGATTCAGGGCCCCGCTGTGATCCTTGAAGAAACTTCAACTTCGCTTGTTTTGCCTGGGTTTGAGGCCTGGTTGGATGGCTGGGGGCATTTGTGGATTCAGGAGCAAGCATGAAAACAGATCCGATTCAACTTGAAATTTATAAGCACCGTTTTCGTGCCATTGCTGAAGAAATGGGAGCTGCACTGTGTCGCAGTGCCTACAGCTCCAATATCAAGGAGCGAAGAGATTTTTCCTGTGCGATTTTTGATGCACAAGGCCAATTGCTGGCTCAGGCTGAGCATTTGCCCGTACATTTGGGTTCCATGCCGCTTTCTGTTCAGGCCGCGATTCAAGCGCTTCAATTTGAACCGGGAGACAGTGTCTTGCTCAATGACCCTTTTGCTGGCGGAACGCATCTTCCCGATATCACGATGGTGGAGGGGGTCTTTCTACCTGGTGAGCCAAAGCCACGCTTTTATGTGGCCAATCGTGCCCACCATGCCGATGTGGGTGGCATGACCCCTGGTTCTATGCCGCTTTCACGCGAAATCTTTCAGGAGGGCTTGAGAATTCCGCCTTTGAAATGGCGCAAGAAAGCTCAGATCGACTCAGATTTATTGGCTTTGATTCTCAACAATGTTCGCACTCCGCTTGAAAGAGAAGGCGATTTGCTGGCCCAAAATGCGGCCAATCAAATTGCGATTGAACGCCTAAAAACGCTCTGTCTTTCGCAGAGTACGGAGCAGGTGGCTTCAATGGGAAAAGCCCTTCAAGCTTATGCCTCGCGTATGATGCGCGCCGTGATTGCAAAGATTCCCGATGGGGTCTATGCCTTTCAAGATGCCTTAGAAGACGATGGTTATCAGCAGGAGCCTTTGTGGATCAAACTTCAACTTGAAATTCGGGGGGAGCAGGCCCTTGTGGATTTCAGCGGTACCTCTGCGCAGACACGGGGCTGCATCAACACCATTTTGGCAGTGACCCTCTCCAGTGTATTTTATGTTTTTCGGTGTTTATTGGACAACGAAGTGCCTTCTAACAGTGGGTGTCTTGAGCCGATTCAGGTGATTGCGCCAGAAGGCAGTTTGGTCAATGCCTGCTTTCCTTCGGCTGTGGTGGGCGGCAATGTCGAAACCTCGCAAAGGTTGGTAGATGTTCTATTGGGGGCCTTGGCCCAGGCGCTTCCAGATAAAATTCCTGCGGCCAGTCAGGGCACCATGAACAACTTAAGTTTGGGTGGAATTTATCAGGGCCAACCCTTTGCCTATTATGAAACCATCGGGGGGGGCATGGGCGCCAGTCCTTTTGGAGCTGGTGCATCCGCTATTCACAGCCATATGACCAATACCCTGAACACCCCCATTGAAGCCCTGGAGCTGAGCTATCCTTTGCGGGTCAGGCGGTATGCCTTGCGTGAGGGTTCGGGGGGTATTGGGCTATTTCCTGGGGGAGAGGGGCTGATTCGTGAAATGGAAATCTTATCTGATTGTGAGCTGACTTTACTGACAGAACGCCGCAAACTTCAACCCTATGGGCTGCAGGGCGGGAGTTCTGGTGCCAAAGGGAAAAATAGTCTGCAACGCGGGCCGCAAGAAATTGAATTGCCAGGTAAGGTTCAAATTTCGCTGCAAAGCGGTGACCGCCTCCGAATTGAAACACCCGGAGGCGGTGGTTGGGGTTTAAAACCTGAATAGGGGCTTAGGGCTGTTCCTGCCCGCTGCCAATGCTCCAGGCCCCTGTTTTGGGATCCAATTTATGACAGTGGGTACAGGTGCCCCCATAGTTGCTGATAAAATGATTGTCTTTTCCTCCCACCAAATGGATGGCGTGAATCATTTTTCTGAATTCAGGCACCCTTTGGGGGGTACTGGTTTGGGTACTGTGACACATCAGACAGTCATTGGGAATTGTTTTAATCAAATGTGAAACATCGGGGTGTTTGCCCTCAAGCTTGATACCTGCAGGCATGGTTCCCTGTGCTTTTGCCAGAATTTTTTCATCAGCTGCTTTTTGCCAGCCCTTTAAAACCACAGTTAAACGTGCATCAAATTTCATTTCAGGGTAATTTTTATGGCAATCTACACAGGCCGAAGGTTTTTGATCGGGGGCTGTGATCCCAGGAATTTGAGGCAAGGGTTTTTCTTCATGGCCTGCGGCCAGGGTTTTGGGCATTCCCAGGGAAACAAGCCCTGAAATTCCAAACGCCAGAACAGTAAAAAGTAAGGTTTTACGCATTCAATTCCTCCGATAGTTTTGATGATTTTGCTTAAAGTTTATCTAAATCTGGCAGATCGTCCAAGTCGGGTAAGTCATCGGCTGGGGGCGGAGCCTTGGGTTTAGGCGTCGCTTTGGGCTTGGGAGGTGCCTTGGGCTTTGGGGGGGTGGGTTTTGCTGTTGGCACAGGCTTGGGTTTTTCTTGAGGGGGGACGGGTTTTGTTGTCGAAGGGGGTGCCTTTCTTTCTGCCGGTGGAAGCGCTTCGTTGGTTGTTGAGCCTGTACCTGCTGCGCCTTGGGCCGAGACAGGGGGTTTTACGGGAGGTTTGGGCTTGCATTTTTGGGGTTTACAGGCTTTTCCAAAGCCCAGACGGCAGGCTTTTCTCAAATCCTGACGGTAGAGCGTGCATTCTTGTTGCGTGCGATAGTGTTCGCCTCTAAAATACAGGGCTTCAGCCAATTTTCCATTTTGCTTCAGGGCAGCGTCAAAATCTGCAAAAGCAAGATCCTGTTGCTGTGTAAGCAAATAGGCTTTTGCCCGTGACATCAGAATATCCGTTCGCGTGGGGTTCATTTCCAGGATTTTACTCAAGGAATCAATATAGAGTTCCAAGTCATTCATCTGCAGGGCACAGGCGGCAATCTTATCATAGGCCATAGAAAGGGTGGGTTGAACCTGGGTAGCTTTGAGATATTCTTTTAAAGCGGTGTCTAATTGATTGCGTTGAAAGTAGATATTTCCACGCTTAAAATAGGCTGTCCCATTTTTGTAATTGCGTTTGGCCGCACTTGCATAATCATCGAGCGCTTGATCCCATTGATTTTTACGGGCAAATACATCGCCGCGCAGCATAAAGCCCTGATCATTTTTGGGATGCATTTCTATAAAGGAGGTATAGCTGTCAATCGCTTTGTCCCATTTACGCATTTGTTCAAAAAGCATGCCACGCCGTTTATAGGCGTCCAAAAAGTTCGGATTGCGCTCAAGAATATAGTTATAATCTCGCAGGGCAGCGGCCATATTGCCAGATTGTGCGTAGGTATTGCCTCTAAACAGAAGGGCCGACCAGTTTTCAGGGTTTTGAGCAAAAGCCTGGGTATATTTTTGGATCGTCTGTTTTTGTTCTGGTGATGTGGCCTGAGCTTGGTAGGGCAGGAGCGTAAAAACCAAAAATCCAAGGCTCCAGCGGGTCAGATGCTTCTGAATCATGAACTATTTCCCCTTGAGAGTACTGCAATGTTTTTTATTATAACCGAAGCCTGCTCAGGTTCCGATCCCTCCTTTTTGTTTGTATGTATTATTGGTTATATATATACCTAAAAAAATATTTTATACATATATTGACACAAATATGAAAATTGCTCTATAATGATTTCATTAAGGTTAAGAAAACACTAAATCAGACATAAGGAATATTAAAATTATGAAATCCGTGAAAAACATTCTCCCCATTCTCAGCACTGCACTTTTGATGACCGCTTGTGGTCAAACCGCTGTACTTCCCAATTCTGCCAGCTCACCTGCCTTGGTTCAGACTTATCAGGCTCCAGCAAATATTGGTCAAATTGCTGTGCGTTTTCGTCAAGATGCCAGTCGCACCGCTCTGGGACAGTTCAATAGCCGTTATGGTCTGCGGACAGTCAACTATCATCCTCAACTCAATATCTATCTGATGGAACCTGTGAATCCTCGCGTCAATATCAGCAGCTTGATTCGTACCATGGGTCAAGACCCCGCTGTGGTCTTTGCTGAAATAAACCAAGAAATCAAAGTAACCCCTGTTGTGGACATGCAGGTCAAACCCATTTTCAATTATTAGAAACAATTTATTTACCCTTGAACTTGGCCCTGGCACTTGCCAGGGCTTTTTTTCGTTTCGGTTCTGCTTCACCACACACTCAGCGGTATAATGCATAAAAAAAGGGATTTCAGTATGGACACGCTAAAGGCTGAGCAAATTCAGGATCGCATGCAAATTACGCTTCAACGCGGCAAAGCGAATCCAATCAATTCCACCCTGGTCAATGAATTGAGACAGGCCATTGCTGAGCTGAAGCAGAATGATTCCATCAAAGGTGCGATTTTGACGGGCCAACCCCGTTATTTTTCAGCGGGGTTAGACGTTGTTGAACTCTATGGCTATGATGCAGACACCATGCGTCAGTTTTGGCAGGATTTTACGGCTTTAATTCTTGAAATGATCTCTTGTCCCAAACCGATTGTGGCAGCCATTTCTGGGCATAGCCCAGCGGGTGGTTGTGTGCTTGCCCTGTGTTGTGACCAGCGTCTGATGGCTGAAGGCCCCTATCGAATTGGTCTCAATGAAGTGCCTGTGGGCATTGTCGTTCCGCCCACGATTTATTATCTCTATGCCGCAGCCATGGGGGAAGGCAAAGCTTATCACCATTTGCTCAATGGTTCTCTGATGTTGCCTGAAGAGGCTTTGGCAGAAGGTTTGGTGCATCAAGTTTTGCCGCTTGAAGCTTTGCAGGAGCAGGCAGAAGAACGCCTCAATCACTATTTGAGTATGAATGCAACCGCATGGGGGACGAGTAAATTATTGTTGCGTCAGTCTTTGCTCTCACAGCTCAGGGGTGACTTTGATCAATTGTTTGGGCCGGTACTCAAGCATTGGTGGTCGGCTGAGTTCCGCGCACAACTTGAAGGCATGGTTGAACGATTGAAAGCGCCTCGCTTAGCTTGATTTTGTAAAGTTGCCACTGCAAGCTTTCGCTTGTTTTGGATAGACTGAGGCTCCCAGCCCTGAGTTGGGTCTGCTATTCTGAGTACAAAAAGATGCACACTAAGGAGTTCCCATGGTTCTGATTCCCGGAAATATGCATGTAGAAAATGTACCCGATCTCTATTTTGAAACTGCAGATCGGGTACGACAGTATCTTCAGGTGCGCTCAGCCTGGTTTTGTGACTGGCATCCTGATGGAGAGAGTATGTTGATGGCAACGCGTTTTGCCGATACTTTTCAATTGCATACCCTGGAACAGCCAGGAGGAGCGAGAAAGCAAATCACGTTTTTCAGAGAACCGATTTCGAGTGGCCGTTTTTGTGGCGCGCCCGGTGAAAAAGGCTTTCTCTACAGTATGGATCAAGGTGGGGGCGAAAATTTTCAGATTTTTTATTTTGATCTTGAAAATGGTCAAAGCAAAAGACTGACAGATGGACTTTCAAAAAATGGCTCTCCGCTTTGGGCACGCGGAACCACCCTCTTTGCCTTTAGCAGCACCCTGAGAAATGGCCGCGACCATGATATTCATCTCTGTGATATCAAGAGCCCGGATAATACACGTCTGGTTTGCCAAGTTCAAGGCTTGTGGGTTCCCCTGAGTTGGTCACCTGATTCCAGCCAATTGCTGCTTTTGGATTATATCTCTGCGAATGAGACCTATTTGCATATTTTGGATGTGGCCAGTGGCGAGATGCGCCCGCTCTTTCCCAAAACAAACACCCCTGTGGCCTATGGCGATGCCTATTGGTCACGCGATGGCAAAGGAATCTATTTTATCGCAGATTTTGATACTGAATTTCAGCATCTCTATTATGTAGATCTTGAATCGCGTGCCATGACCTCATTGACCGCGCATATTCCCTGGAACGTGACCGAAATTGACCTCTCTCCAGATGGCAAAAAATTGGCGGTGACGACCAATGAAGATGGCATGAGCAAACTGTATCTGATGGATACAGAGACTCAAAAGCTTGAAAATCTTGAAATGGGGATGGGCTTGATTGCCAATGCCAGGTTCAGCCCGAATAATCAGAAATTGGCATTTACCTTTAACCGACCCAACGCACCCGCCGATATTTATACCTATGAATTTGAAAAGGGAACCATTACCCGTTGGACAGAAAGTGAGGTGGGCGGGCTCAATACCCAGAAATTTGCCTCTCCAGAATTGATTCGCTATCCCTCTTTTGACGATATGCAGATTCCTGCCTTTTATTACCGTCCTCAACTCAACACGGATCGTCCCTTGCCTGTTTTAATTCATATTCATGGGGGGCCAGAGAGCCAGTTTCAACCGGGTTTCTCTTCGATGTTCCAATACTGGATCAATGAATTGGATCTGGCAGTGATTGCTCCCAATGTACGGGGATCAACCGGCTATGGCAAAACCTATATCAAACTGGACAATGGCTATCTTCGTGAGGATTCTGTAAAAGATATTGGAGCCTTGCTGGATTGGATTGCGCAACAACCTGAATTGGATGAAAAACGGGTCTGTGTCATGGGTGGATCCTATGGCGGTTATATGGTTTTGGCTTCCTTGGTGCATTATTCCCATCGTCTGCGTGCTGGCATTGATATGGTCGGAATTAGCAATTTCGTGACCTTTCTCAAAAATACCAAAGCCTACCGGCGTGATTTACGGCGTGTAGAATATGGCGATGAGCGCGATCCCGATATGCGCAGTTTCCTGGAATCGATTTCTCCGACCACGAATGCCCACCGTATCAAGGTTCCCTTATTGGTCGCTCAAGGTTTAAATGACCCGCGGGTACCGGCCTCAGAAGCCGAGCAAATCGTAAAAACCGTGCGTGAAAATGGCCAGACGGTTTGGTATATTCTGGCAAAGGATGAAGGCCATGGTTTTCAGAAGCAAATGAATCTTGAATATTATTACACAGCTGTTTCAGCGTTTTTAGAATCTCATTTGCTCGACTAGGGGTTTATCTGGGTCAGGAAGAGTTACTTCCTGACCATGGGGTAGATTAGAATGGAAAAGGATTGAATGTGAGGGGTATCAGAAAAGATGGCTGATGTAGAGATTGAAAAGCACTTACTCGCAGTGCCTTTTTTAAATCATTTGAACCATGCGCAACTTCAGGATTTGACGAAGGCAGGCACTTTACTCAGCGTAGAAGGTGGCTCAGTCATTTTTCAAGAAGATGACCCTGCTGATCGGCTTTTTATTATTCTGGGGGGGTCTGTCAGAGTGGAGGGCCGTGCTTATAATGGAGCCGATATTGAATTGTCGACGCTTGAAGCCGGGGATTTCTTTGGTGAACAGGCTTTAACTGAAGGAGGGGTGCGAACAGCAACGGTCACCGCGCTTAAACCGTCTGAGTTTTTTATTCTCAGTCGCAAAGATTTTGTTCAAATCTTAACAGAATCACCTGCTTTGCTTTCAGATGTGATTGCGGGTATCAGCCGAAAACTGGAGTCTGCAAACGCCAATACCCTGAGGAAGGTCTTAGAAACCCATCAAATGGAGCTAAACCTTGAACGTCAGCATCACCGGGCAGTGGCCCGTATGGTGACCGGCATGAGTCAGGAAATTCTACGCCCTTTGGAAATGATTCAATCCATGTCGATGGTTCTCTCTCAGGATTTGCTGAAAGAATACTTGGACAGCCCTGTGGCTGAGGGTCAAACCTTTCGTCAGATGATGGACGCCACCCACCTGATTCAGAGCCAGATGGAGCGCTTGCAAGATTTATTCAAGATTTTTCAGTATCTTGATATGGAGCCGATGCAAGAGCCTCCTCAAACTTCGATTTTTGTGAATACGGTTAAAGATATCGTCGATTTGTATCGGCTTGAAAACCACTCAGATCTTGACATTCAGTTTGAAGTCAATCCGGCTGCTGAGCATAAGCCTTGGGATGGATATCCCCAGTTGCTCTCAGAAGTCTTGAACAGAGTTTTAGAAAATATTGAGCAACATGCCTATCCCGAGGGCATACCGAAAGCTGTATTGGCGATTAAACCCACGCTTTTAAACAACCGTGCGGCCTATGAAATTGTATTGAAGGATCAGGGCGTGGGCATCTCTGAAGAGAATCTTAAGCGGATTCGGGAACCCTTTTTCACAACCGCACGTGAGCGCGGAAATATCGGGCTGGGATTGGCAATTGTTGACACATTGGTGACTTTCACATTGCAAGGCAGTTTAGAGATCAATGCTTCAGAAGAAACTGGCACTGAAGTGCGGATTGTATTGCCCCGACTCACACGCGCAGGAAAACCCGTTTGATGTCTGGATATACACCGCGCGCCAAGCGAAAGTACAGTCAGAATTTTTTTACAGACCCAGAGACTTTGGCGCTCTGTGTCGACATGATGAAACTTCAAGCGGAAAACCATGTACTTGAAATTGGGCCGGGTACAGGCGTTTTGACACAATTATTGATTGAACGCGTTCGGCACCTTACGGCGATTGAAATTGATCGCGATCTCTTGGAACTTTTACGACTTGAGTATGGTTACGCTCAGGGCTTGGAATTTGTTGAGGCTGATTTTATGCGCTGGCCGCTTGAACCTTGGGCCCAAGGCCTGCCTTTGGCACAACGCAAATTGGTGGCCAATATTCCCTATCACTTAACCTCAGAGATTATCAACAAAGTATTGAACCTGGAAAACCTAAAAAAAAATGGGGTCAGTGCTGAATTGCCCTGGTTTTCGGATATCTTTTTAATGGTTCAGAATGAAGTTGCCCAAAAAATAGTCTCCCCCGAGGGCAGCAAAGATTATGGCGTGCTGAATATTGCGGTGAATCTGGCAGCTGAAACAGAAGTGATGGCAATTCTTCCCAAAGAGTTATTTCAACCACGCCCCAAAGTAGACTCTGCGCTCTTGCATTTGAAACCCCGTACCCAACCCCTTGTGGAAATCAGTGATTCTGCAGGTTTTTGGCGTTTGGTCACCCGTATTTTTCAATTGCGCCGCAAAACACTGCGCAATGTCATGCGCAGTTTAGATTTGGCCGCAGAGAAAGTGGCTGTGCTCGAAAAAAAATGGAATTTAGGTTTGCGCGGTGAAACTTACAGTATCTTGGATTTGGCCGAACTGGCCCAGGATATTGGGGCTGCTGATTGAGCTAAAATTTGAAATAGGCCTGAATTTCAGCCACGTTTTGCTTTGCCAGTTTTTCAGCTTGACCGGTATAGGCGCCAGGGCTTTTAACAGGCAGGTCAATGTTTAAATTTTTGACAAGCGCTTCAAACTTTTCCTGATTTAATTGTTCGCCCTGAGTCGCCTGGCGAATCTGTTCATAGGGAATTTCACGCCCGGCCAATCTCAAGGCGTGTTGCAGCGGCTCTGCCAGAATTTCCCAATGGGTGGCTAGTTCTGCTGAAAGAACATTTTCGCGGGGCGCCAACTGTTTTAACCCTTTTTGAAAGCTTTGCAGTCCGAGCAGAAAATGTCCCAAGGCCACCCCCAGATTTCTCTGTACCGTGCTGTCTGAGAGATCGCGTTGCAGGCGTGACTTGGTCAGTTTATTGCTGAGAAAATCAAAGAGGGCACAGCTGAGTTCAAGATTTCCTTCTGCATTTTCAAACATGACAGGGTTTACCTTGTGGGGCATGGTTGAAGAACCCACTTCTCCCTGCCCACGTCGTTTCAGCTCAAAATAACCCAGTGAAACATAGGTCCAGGTATCCCGACAGGCATCGATCAAAATATTGCTCATGCGGCGCAGACTGTCAAAGAGCCGTGCATGACTCTCTTTGACCACAATTTGGGTGGTCAGGGGTTCCCAGGCCAAGCCCAGAGACTGTACAAACTCTTGAGAAAAGCTTTGCCAATCGTGTTCTGGATAAAAACTTTCAAAGACATGCCAATTGCCTGTGGCGCCATTGAGCTTGCCGCCAATCGGCAAAAGACTCGCCTGGTGCTTGACTTCCTGTAAAAGCCGCTGTGCGAAGACTGCATATTCTTTGCCCAGGGTGGTCGGAGAAGCCGCTTGACCATGGGTACGTGCCAGCATGGCCAAACCAGCATGATTTGAAATAAAGGCACTGAGTTCAGTAAAGATTTGTACCCATTGGGGTTGAATCACCTGCGCCATGGCTGCCTGTAACATCAGACCCCAGGCCAGATTGTTGATATCTTCAGAGGTCAGCCCCCAATGAATCCAAGCGATCAGATCCTTGCAACCCGCTTCAGCCAAGGCATCTCCTAAAACATACTCTACAGCTTTGACATCATGCCGGGTTTCTTGCTCACGCTCTTTCACCTTTTCGATTAAATCGGGTCTTTGCCGAATTTGGCTCAAAATCTCTGAAAAATGAGCTGGGCGTTGAATTTCTAAGAATTCAAGCAGTTGTTCAAGGTAGATGGTTTCGACGTGGATCCGAAAATAGATCAAGGCTGCTTCAGAAAAAACGGCCCGCAGTGGCTCCATATCCTTGAAATAGCGTCCATCTAGGGGAGAAAGCGCATTCAATGCCGACATGAATCTAAATCTGCCCGATCATTTTATGGGTCTGGGGAATCACACGAACCTGTTTCAAGGCTTGTTTTGCACGCTCCTGCCAGATCAAGACCTGTTCTGGTGTTGGAGGATGCCGTACGATTCCATAGGGCGTGACAGGCTGTAAAATTAAGGGGATCTGGCGATCTGTGCCTGAAATAATTTCCAAAGCCTGATCCAATTCTTCAAGGGTACTGTTGCGACTGAAGACCAGTTTGACAAAGACATTCTGACGCGCGGCAATGGTCAAAAACCTGGCGTGATCTTCCCAAAAGGCTTGCAGCCCGGTCGCACTGGGAAGTTTCATGTCCATGCCAATCATTTCTAGATCCTGGATACAGGCTTCGAGGGCTTGCCAAAGAATCCCATCGGTTTCGAGGTAGAGTGGAAAACGGGGTTTTAAAACAGGAATCAAGGCTTTCAGGGAACGCAAATGCTGCAAGGGTTCGCCACCCGTCAGCGAGATGCTGTCGTGTAATCCCGGAAAGCGCTCAAGCGACTCTACAATCTGAAGTAGATCCGAAATGGGGACAGGATTGGCGATGCTTTCAAAATCACGCAATCCAGGCGTGCGTTCCACACGGCATTGACGTTGTTTGGTGTGGGTTGCCGGGGTATCACAATAGGCACATTGGATATGACAGCCCAGAAACCGAATGAAAATTTGACGCGTTCCCACGATCGGCCCTTCACCTTGAATGGCTGAAAAAACTTCAACCAGATAGGCTTCTTGTTTGGGGTGTTCTTTGCGGGCTATATTTTCCGCTGGTGTCAGGGTTTGCATGAGGTTTCCTTTGTGGGCAGTGGCTCTATTTTACCTGATCCTCAGCCAGCGCGTTAAGCCAATCGGGGCAGAATCTAGCGATTCTCTTTCAGAAAGGTCTGTGTGTGCCCTCTCTTTGGAAAAAGAAAAAAACTTAAAACAAAAAATTGATGTGGATTTATTTTGACTTGATTGGGTGTATACTGAAGTAAACATTAAAAATACATCTAAGAGGTATGATTGAATGTCGCTTCAACTTTATTTTAACCCCCAAAGCCGTGCCACCGTTACCAAATGGGTACTTGATGAATTGCAGATCGAATATGAACTGGTGCCGATTGATTTTAAACAGGGAGAACACAAGCGGCCTGAGTTTTTAAAGGTCAATCCGACCGGAAAATTACCCGCTCTAAAAGACGGTGAGGTCTGTGTGTATGAATCGGTTGCGATTGCGCTGTATTTGGCTGATAAATTTCCTGAAGCGCGCCTGGCACCGCTGCCAAATACGCCCGAGCGTGGCCGTTATCTGTCCTTAATGGTTTTAGCCACTTCTCAGCTTGAACCCTCGATGGGAGATTATCTGCTGAAGCAGGAGACACCGCCCTCACGCGGTTGGATTGCCTATGACGCGATGCGGGATGTGATTGAAAAAGAAATCGGCGATGGGCCTTACCTTTTTGGTGATTGGTTTACGGTGGCCGATATCTTAATTGGCTCGATGTTTATTTGGGAACAGGTCTTTCAGAGAGAACCGCTTCGACCTGCCCTTGCCGCTTATGTTGAGCGCTTGCAGTCTCGTCCCCACGGCTTAAAGTTTGAGCCCTCCTCCGCTCAATGAGCCAGGATAAATTCTAGCATCAGTTCGTTGACGCTTTCGTTTTGATCCAGATGCGCCCAGTGACCCGCATGGGGAATGGTTATATGCTGGATATTTTTACAGCGTGCCAAACTGTCTTTGACCATTTCTTCGCTGAGGGTTTCATCCTTGAGGCCCTGAAGAAACAAAACGGGCACCTCTATTTTGAGTGTGGTTTTTGCGCCGGATTTGATTTTAAAGCCGGCGCGAAACCAATTCAGCATTGATTTAAAGGCTTCAGGTTGGCTCCACGCGGCTCTGTATTTCTTTAAATCATTCTCCGTAATGGTTCCCTTGCGGGCACTTTGTTTAAACTGTTCACTGAAGTGAACCCATTCGCCACTGCTGAGCATTTTTTCTGCCAAACCTGGAATTTGGTAAAAGAGCAGATTGCTGTGTTTTAACCAGGAGTTTCGATTGTTTCTGAGTTGTTCCCAGAAGACTTCTGGATGGGGCGCATTGACCAAGATCAGTCCATGTAAAAGTTCTGGCCAGGTTTGTGCCACTTGCCAGGCGACCGTCCCCCCCCAATCATGTCCCACCAACCAGACTCTACGCCCCAAAGATTGAAGCAGCCCCCGTATATCACGCGCCAGGACTTCAAGTTCATACGCTTTGATTCCTTTGGGTTTATCGCTCAGGTTATATCCGCGCTGATCTGGCATCAGCGCATAAAACTTCTTTTCTTCAAAAAATGCGGCCTGAAAGCGCCAACCATGTGAGAAATCAGGAAAGCCATGCAGGAAGACCAAACACGGGTCATCAGGTTTTCCTGCTTCAGCCAGATGGAGTTTGATTCCATTTGTATTTACAAATTTTCCTGATTTCATGGGGGGCTCCTTGTTCAGTTTCAGGATCATCACTCATTCTAGGGAGTTTCTCAAAAGAATGCTAGACTGAATCCAATTTATTCCTGATTTTGCTTCGTTCTAGTCATAGGAGGTCTTTCGTGGATATTATTTCTCTCATGGGAACCATAGATGAATTTCTGTGGGGCCCTTGGGCATTTTTTGTATTAATGGGAACGGGCATTCTGTTTACCATTTGGACGAAATTTATTCAGTTTCGTGCCGTGACACATGGTGTCACCGTGATTCGGGGGGTCTATGACAGCCCCGATGACCCAGGCGCGATTAACCATTTTCAGGCTCTATCAGCCGCGCTATCAGCGACGGTCGGTCTGGGAAATATCGGCGGGGTTGCCATGGCGATCGCTTTGGGGGGGCCTGGTGCTCTTTTCTGGATGTGGGTGGTTGGTTTTCTGGGCATGGCGATTAAAACCGTAGAAGTCACCCTGGCCTTGATGTACCGCAATACCGATGATCCCCAAAACCCCCATGGGGGAGCGATGTGGGTGATCGATAAAACCCTGGGAAAACATGATGACTGGCGTAAAGGTTTGGCCAAAGCCTTGGCCTATTTTTTCTGCATTACCCTGCTGATTTCGACCATGACAGGCGGCAATATGTTTCAGGCTTGGAATGTGGGCGAAATTTTGAATGTCTATTATGGGGTTCCTCAAATTGCAACCGGCATTATGCTGGCAGTGGTGGTGGGAGCTGTGATTGTAGGCGGTATCAAACGCATTGGGGAAGTTGCAGAAAAAATTGTTCCCTTTATGTGTGGTATGTATATCCTCGCTGGCCTGGCTGTGCTGGCCCTGCATATTGATAAAATTCCAGGAATGCTGCTCTTGATTGTTCAATCAGCTTTCACTCCGGTGGCTGCAGGCGGCGCCTTTGTGGGGGTTGGGGTCTATACAGCCTTTGAAATTGGTCTGCAAAGAGCTTTGTTCTCAAATGAAGCGGGTCAGGGCTCTGCTCCGATTGCTCACTCTGCTGCTAAAACCGATGAAGCCTCCCGTGAAGGGGTTGTGGCTGGGCTTGAACCTTTTATCGACACCCTGATGATCTGTACCCTGACGGCCTTGGTCATTCTCTGTACTGGCACCTGGAATCGTCCCTCGATTGGCGAAATCAAAGGACCTGTCGCAATTGTTCAGGATGCTGGAAAAGCAAAACTGGAGGCACCGACTTCTGTTCAGGCCTTGCCCGAGTTGGCAAGTTGGGAAAAATGGCAACCGGGTTCACAGGTCTTTATTTTGGTGGATGTCCCCGGTAAAAACCCAGGAGAACATGCCCGTGCAAAAGTCTATGGCGCAATCAAAGCCGGTGCGACAGCGGGTCAGGACCATATTGAATGGGGTGAGGTGCCTGCGGGTGCAACCCTGATCAAAAAAGCAGATGGCCAGCCTGACAAAAGCATTTTCCGAAATTTTGTCGGAGCCAGTTTAACCGGGCATGCCTTTGACCGTGCCTTTCCGGGTCTGGGTAAATGGTTGGTCACAGGCGCAGCCTTGCTTTTCGCGATCTCAACGCAAATTTCCTGGAGCTATTATGGTGAACAGGGAGTGGTGTTTATGTTCAATGGCAAGGGTGTGATGATTTACAAAGCAATCTTTCTGCTGGGTACGATTGTTGCTCCTGTTTTGATCAGCACAGACAGAGAATTAGGTATTCTTTCGGATTTTGGTACCGGCTGGATGCTTTGGGCCAATATTCCCATTCTTCTCAGCATGGGCTATCTGGCCGTACGCGATCTGAAGCAGTACTTCAGAAAATTGGATGCAGGGGAATTTAAGGCTCACAAGCCGATTAATCCGTTTGCAAAGGAATAAGCAAATGAAAATGGAGGGGAGGTTTGCCTCCCCTCTTTTTTTAGGGAACTTTAATTATCTTTTTTCAGTCTTGATGCTCACGATCAGTGATGACAGAAGGAGGAGCGCTCGACTATACTTAAATCAAGCAATGATCAGCGCTTGAATCATTTCACAACCGCTTCACATACTTTCTAAATTTTCACCCATTTAATTTCAACTTAATAAAACACAGCTACTATTTAACTTATTGTTAATTTTCTTAAAACTTTTCGGAGGGTTCGCGTCTCCTTTATTAAATGTATGTTATACTCCAGAGGGTTAAAAAATAGTGAAATACCTGAACAAAACACGCACTTCCTCTGTGCAGACAAGCATTTCCCTCTCTGGACTTGTCTTTTGGCATGTGGTTGAAGTCACTGAGGCTTCCCCCCCTGTTAGCGCATGATGGATTTATCAACAACGAAGAATGGAATGCAGAGATGAATCTGGACAGACTTAAAATTAACGGCGGCGCAGTATTGAAAGGAAATGTCACCATCAATGGTGCCAAAAATTCCGCTTTGGTTCTGATGGCGGCCTCTATCCTTGGCAGCGAAGAAATTATTCTGGATAATATTCCCCGCTTAGCTGACGTGGAAATTATGGTGGATGTTCTGCGTAGTTTGGGTGCACGTGTTCATTTTGTTACAGATCATCAATTACTGATTGACCCCCGTCATATTGCCAATTCTGTTGCGCCTTATGAATTGGTGACTAAAATGCGCGCTTCCTTCTTTGTGTTGGGACCTTTGGTCGGCAAATTAGGACATGCCAAGGTTTCTCTACCCGGTGGCTGTGCGATTGGGTCTCGTCCTGTTGATCTTCACCTCAAAGGCCTTGAAGCCATGGGCGCAGAAATTACGCTTGAACATGGCGATGTGATTGCTGAAGCTGCTCATCTGCGCGGAGCCGATGTCTATCTGAATTTCCCCAGTGTCGGTGCGACTGAAAATATCATGATGGCAGCGACACTTGCAGATGGGGTGACCACCATTCGCAATGCTGCTCAAGAACCTGAAATTATTGACCTTGCTAACTTTTTAATCAGCATTGGTGCCCGTATCAAGGGAGCAGGCAACGATACGATTGTGATTGAAGGGGTTCAAAAATTGGATACCCCCAGCCGTTACAGCGTCATGCCCGATAGAATTGAAGCCGGTACCTTTATGATTGCTGCGGCCATGACCCGCGGTGATATTACGCTTGAAAAATGTCCGATTGAATCCCTGCGTGCTTTGATTTCTAAAATGACAGAAGCGGGTGTTCACTTTGACGCTTTGGATCAAGAAACCCTGCGTGTTCGCGGTGGCTCTCGGATTTTGGCCCGTGATGCACGGACCATGCCACACCCCGGATTCCCCACTGATATTCAAGCGCAATACGCTGCCATGATGTCGATGGCTGAAGGCACCAGTCTTTTGACTGAAACCGTATTCGAAAATCGCTTTATGTATGTAGATGAACTGCAACGCATGGGTGCTCAAATTCGCATTGAAGGCAATACAGCGATTATCAAAGGTCAACCGATGCTCTCTGGAGCTCCTGTGATTGCCACTGATTTACGTGCTGCTGCCGCTCTGGTTCTGGCCGGTCTGGTTGCCGATGGTGAAACCCTGGTGGCCAATCTCTGCTACCTCGACCGCGGTTACGAAGCCTTCGAACACAAACTGGCTGCTTTGGGCGCAAGAATTTGCAGGATTGCGGTTAAAGCTGAAAAAAAGGAAGAAGTCCTGCTGACGATGTAAACTCAGCAGGAAATATTTAAAAAACAGCCTCTGATTTTCAGAGGCTGTTTTTTATTGGGAATTTGAGTGTCTTTGACCTCCTGCTTAAAAAAATGATCAGTGGAATATGTGAAGAAATGAAAGCAGAAATGAAAGCCGCTTACCAACCAGAGGTTTTGAGAGAAGCAAAAGCCATTTTTGGTCTTGATTCTGTTTCGGAATCAGAATTCATCAAGGGATTTGAATCGTTGGTCTTTTGGGGGCAGAAGTCTGGGCAAGCGTGGATTCTCAAGCTATATCATGAAAGTCATCGCAGCTTGGAAGAAATTGCCTCTGAACTGGAGTGGATTCGTTTTTTAGGCCGTCGGGGACTTCGCGTGCCGGGACTCTTGCCTTCTCAAAACCAGCAGTTGTTTGAGATTTTATCTCAAGGCTTCGTAGGGGTCTGTTTTGAAAAACTAAAGGGTGAGCTTTTTCAAGTGAACCATATAACCCCAGCTTTCTTGCGCATTTTGGGGGAAATTTATGCGCTGATGCATCTTGCCGCTCAGGAAGTTCATGAGCATCTGGCTTCCCCGTTGATAAGGCCTCAATGGTATGAAAATCCCAAGTTGAATTTTGAGTCTGCACTGCCTCCAACAGATTTTGAAATTTTAGGCATTGCCCAAGAAACAAAAGCTGAGCTTTTGCAATTGCCAAAAGCTAAACAACTCTACGGTTTGATCCATGGCGATCTGCACAGCGGAAATTTTTTCGTGGATACAAACGCCCTAATCCCCTTGCATCAAATTCAGATTTTTGACTTTGACGACAGCGAATTCCATTGGTTTGCCAATGATCTTGCCATCGGGCTTTATTATTTTTTGCTTAAAACGCCACCTCAAGAACATATTGGGTTGGCGCAACGTTTTCTCACATCAGTAAAACAAGGATACCAACTGCATGCTGAATGGCCCTCCCCATTTGATACGGTTTTGCCTTTGTTTATGCGTTGGCGAGATTTACTTGTCTACAATCTGATGCAACAAATAGCAGCTGAGCACTGCAACGATCCGGCCTTTCAAGGGGCGATGCAGGCGCGTCGTCAGCGAATCCTGTCAAGAGATGCAGGCTGTTTTCAAGGGCTCTCGAAAATCTTTCGCTGGTTTTAGCCTGCTTTTAAGTAAAAAATGTAGGCATCCAGGCTTGCCAGGCCAATTGGGCACATTGACTGAGCTGAAACATATCCCAAAGCACGCGCCAGTTCAGATCTGGGTAGCCATAGAGCAAGACAGGCCGCCAGAAGGGTCTGAATTTGGCTTTAAAACGGTAGAGACCTTCTGCTGAAAAAACAGGTTCGAGAGAGCGCCCTGCCTGATGCAGAAGCTGTTCTTTCAAGCCTTGGGGTTTGGCCAGGGGATAAAAGGGGACTTCTCCCAAACTCCACCACAAATAACCTTCATGGCGCAATTTTATAAATATTTCAGAGATTAAGCTTTCCATCAGGCCGATCGGTGCTTGGGGGTGTCTGAGCATCAATTCTGCATGCCAGCTTTGTCTGCCACTCCGTGAAAGACTGACCAGACCCAAAATCTGACCCTTATTTGATTCAAAAACGAAGACTCTTTGTGCCTGTTCGAGTTCACGCAGGTATAAAAAGCGCAAGGTGGTCGGATAGTTCTGGCTGATGGATTGAATGAAATCTTTGAGACGCTTGTCCTGATACTGTGCGGGAGTTAAAACTTCATAGGGGATTCCATGCCTTCTCCCTCTGCGAATTAAGTCCTTCAAGGAACGTTTCTGAAAATGTGCCCCTTGAAGATCAAGCAGTGCTTCGCGGCCAGATATCAGACTTTGGCCTCCCCTTTGCAGCAATTGGTGTTCCAGCCCAGGGGGGCAGCCCCGGATGACGAACCCATTCTGACCATAGGTATGCAGCGAATGCGTGAGAGCGTGCATGGTTTCCCAGGGCGGCAGGTCGGCGAAGGGAATCCAGGTTCTTCTTGAAAAAAAAAGCTGAACGGTCTTAAATTGAGCTTCGTTCCGTTGGCCCCAGCTCCAGCTCAAAGGGAGCAAGGGTTCTGCTTCAAGTGCATCGGGTGGCCAGGCATACTCTGGAGCAAGCCTGTTTAAGACTTGCCCGGCCTGCATATTTAGACCAGTTCCTTTTCAACAACGGCAACCAATTCGTCGACAACAGCATGCACCGTATGAAGTTCGCGTCCTTCAGCCATGACCCTGATTTTGGGCTCTGTTCCAGAGGCGCGTACCAAGATTCTCCCCTCACCTTCCATCTGGCGTGTGCAGGTTTCAATCGCAGCTTGTAAAACCGGGTTTTCTTGCCAGGTACGATGGGCACTTGCAGATACCACGACATTTTTCAAGAGTTGGGGGTAAGAAGGAACTTCAGCGAGCAATTCAGCCCAGGATTTCTGACTGAGTTTCCAGGCACTGAGTAATTGCAAGGCAGTCAGTAAGCCGTCTCCTGTTATTTGGTGTTTGAGAAAAATCACATGGCCGGATTGTTCTCCGCCCAAGGCCAGATTTTTTTCGCGCATGGCTTCCAAAACATAGCGATCACCGACCTGGGTGCGCAGCAGATGTTTTCCTGCTTTTTCGAGCGCTTTCTCAAAGCCCAGATTGCTCATGACGGTGGCGACAATTTCTGTCTGGGTTTGCAGTTCGGGCAGATAGCGGGCACAAAAATAGAGGATTTTATCGCCATCGATTTCTTGACCTTCAGGGGTGACGGCCAGACAGCGATCCCCATCGCCGTCAAAGGCGATTCCCAGATCATAATCTCCCGTTTTGAGGGCTGTTTTTAAGACCTCTAAATGGGTAGAACCACAATCCTGATTGATATTCAAACCATCGGGGGTGTGATTGAGAACGTCAACCTGCATGCCCAGGTTCTCTTTGAAAAGAGTGGGGGCAATAAAACTGGTGGCACCATTGGCCGTATCCAATAAAACACGTGTGCCTTTCAAAGAGACAGGCAAGGTCGCCATTAAAGCTTCAAGATAGGGCTTGAGCGTCAGAGGAGAGGCTTGTGATACCGTTCCCACGCCTGCACCGGTGGGGCGGCCCGCTGCTAAACTGAGTGGGTTTTTCAAGAGCGTTTCAATCGCCAACTCACGCTCGTCACTTAGTTTTTCACCTTTGCTGTTGAAAAACTTCAAGCCGTTGTCAGGGGCGGGATTGTGTGAGGCTGAGATCATGACGCCTCCCGCCGCGTCGCTGTGTCTTACGACCCAGGCTACGGCTGGGGTGGGCACCACTCCCAGGGTTTCGACTTGGCACCCCAAGGAGGTAAATCCTGCGATCAGGGCTGCTTCAAGCATATCCCCAGACAGACGGGAGTCTTTGCCGATATAGACCCGAGGAGCGGTCTCTTGAGCTGGCAGGGTTTGAATAAAGGCTTGGGCCAATTGAAGTGCCATTTCAGGCGTGAGATCCCGATTGGCCAGACCTCTGACCCCATCGGTACCAAATAATTTTCTCATGCCCCAGGTTTCTCTTTCATACGTTCAATTTCTTTGTCAATTTCGATCGCTTCAATTGAAGACTTCAATTTTGCTTCTTTTGCACTGTCTTCTAAAGCTTCACGTTCTTGTTTCAATTGGGCTTCGACCCGTTTGCGCTGTTCTTCGATTTTGCGCAGACGCTCTTCTGCTTTGTGAAATTGATCTTCGGCTTTGTGTAGTTGGGATTGCAGATTATCGTATTCAGCTTTCAGAGGATCTGGTTTCGCTGCTTCTGGTTTGGCTTCAGCTTGCTCTTCATTTGATTCCACTTTGGGAGCGACACCGTCGTTTTCTGCGGCCTCAGCCTGTAAACGGGTGGCACTGACGGCTGGAATTTTGAGTGTTGCGCCGATCAGGGGCACGTTTTCTTTTTGGATACGCAAAAAACTGATATCTGTCAGATCAATCAGAATTTCATCGTAAGTGGTGGAAAGATGAAAGAGCCCCAGACTGTTATCGTGGCGAGAGTCCATGGCGTGTTTCATAAAGCGCAGTGCGGTTTCACGGTCTTCCATGGGGATAATAATCCCTTGACCACTGGCGAATAAAATTTCAAGTTCAATCATTGGTTGTTTCCTTTCCCGACAAAGAATTAACTGACGCGCGCACCCGGTGCGACGTCATCTAATACAGTGAGAATACTGAATTGCGTTTCGTTTTTTGCAGCCAGAAGCATGCCGCGCGATTCCAGACCGCGCAGTTTTGCGGGTTTTAAATTGGCGACGACAATTACTTTTTTGCCCAATAACTGCTCTGGGCTGTAGTGGGCTGCAATGCCCGCAACGATCTGGCGTTGTTCAGTGCCCAAATCTACGATCAGGCGCATCAGTTTGTCTGTTTTGGGAACCCGTTCAGCTTCAGCAATCTGGGCCACACGCAATTCAACCTTGCCAAAATCTTCGATACCAATCAGATTGGTTCCTATTTGGTCTTCGTTGGCTGGTGCAGGGGCGGCTGGGGCAGATGCTTGCGCTGGAGGGGCTTGGGTGACGGGAGCTTCTGTGACAGTGTTTTCCATTTTCTTTTCCTCTTGAATAAATTCTTGACGGGGGAACAATACGCGCGGTTCATGGGTCTGTGTACCCGCGGGTAAAACACCCCAACTTAGTTTCAGGTCTGTTTCCTGCAGGCCCAATTGCTCGAGTAGGTCGTTGATTTTTCCGGGAATCACAGGGGCCAGCAAGGCGGCTGCGAGACGGAAAATTTCCAATACATGCCAGAGAATGGTGCCTGTACGGGGCAGGTCTGTTTTTGCGGTTTTCCAGGGAGCCGTCTGCTCCATATATTTATTGGCGCGACGTACCAATTGCAGGGTTTCTTCAAGCGCCGCGTGCAGTTTATAATCGAGCACCCATTCGCGCACCTGTTTGATGGTTGTGTGTGCCAGGGTTTCAAGCTCAAGCTCCAACTCTCCTTTTTCAGCAGGGGCTGGAATCACCCCTTCAAAATTGCGTTTGAGCAGGTTGATGGTGCGGTTGAGTAGATTGCCAAAATCATTGGCGAGATCGCTGTTGATGCGATCGACCAGGGCTTTTTCACTGAAATTGCTATCAGCTCCCAGGCTCATATCCCGCATCAGAAAATAGCGGAAGGCATCAATCCCGTATTTATCCATCAACTCCAGGGGTTTCACCACATTGCCTTTGGATTTGCTCATCTTGGCGGCATCGATAAGCCACCAGCCATGGGCCAGAATGGTCTTGGGGGGTTCATAGCCCGCGGCCTTGAGCATGGTGGGCCAATAGACACAGTGGGTGGTCAGAATATCCTTGCCGATCAAATGTACAGAATGGGGCCACCATTTTTGCAATTCTTCGGTGCCGCCCCTGGCCAGGGGGACAGAGATATAGTTGATCAAAGCATCAAACCAGACATAGGTCACGTAATCCCGGTCAAAGGGCAGTTCAATTCCCCAGCTCAAACGGGATTTGGGACGTGAGATACACAGATCTCCCAGGGGTTGGCGCAAAAATCCCAAAATTTCATTGCGGCGACTTTCTGGCCGGATAAAATCTGGATGGCTTTGGATATGTTCAATCAGCCAGTCCTGAAACTGCGACATTTTAAAGAAATAGTTTTTTTCTTTGATAAAAGTAATTTCAGGGCTCTCAGGGGTATAGCCCTTTTCTTCGATTTCTTTATCTGTCAGGAAGCGCTCTTCAGAAACTTCATACCAGCCCTCATAGGTGGCATCATAGATCAGCCCTTTGTCCCAGATATTCTGAAGGATTTGGGTCACGATTTGCTGATGCCGGGCTTGGGTTGTGCGTACAAAATCGTCGGGTTGAATGCCCATTTTGGCCCAAAGCTCCTGAAAACGAGGGGCCATCCGATCGCAATGTTCTTGGGGGCTGATCCCCAATTTTTCTGCGGCCTGTTGCACTTTCTGGCCATGTTCATCCAAACCGGTCAGAAAGAAGGTTTCCTCGCCCATGATCCGGTGATAGCGCATCAGCACATCGGCCAGGGTGGTGGTATAGGCATGGCCAATATGGGCTTCATCGTTTACATAGTAGATCGGAGTGGTGACGTAATAGCGACTTTCGCTCATGGGGGCATCCTTCCTGAAATATCCTTTTGCCATTATACCGGCCATCGCAGAGAGACGGGGAGGGAATTACCCGCTTGTGTTCTGCGTGGGCTTCAGTTTCAAACCTGTGAACTTGCCAAAACAGGGGGGTTCAGAGAAATTGATACGAAACAAAAAACTCCTGACTTTGCTAAGTCAGGAGTTTAAAAGCTTAAGTTCATTCAGTTTGAGATTCAGGTTTAGGGCCTAACCAAATTCCAGTCAGAACCAACAACGCCACTCCTGCCAATACCAGATCGGGCAAGAAAGACATCCAGACGATGTTGTGGGCATTCAGCCAATAATCACTTGCGCTTAAGGCATAAAGCTGATACCAAAATAAGATCGTGAGCATTCCTCCCAGAACCACAAGGGTATAAAGCGGCTGAAAAAGACCTGAAGCCATCAATACACCAATCATGCCCCCCAGGAGTGCACTGCTCAGATTGGATAAAGGCAAAGAAAACTTCGTATAAAAATCGTATTGTTCACGAATCTGTTTTTTTACCCCTTCAGGTTGGGTTTTCAGATAGTGATAAGCTTCTACACTGCCCATCTGACGAATATCCTTCTGTTCACTAAAGAACAGGGGGGCTTTTTGTTCTTGTTGGGCCCGGGTTTGCATCATGTCTTTTAATATGCGAACCGTTTGTTGGTTGGCAAAAGGAACGATTTGGTCTTGAAGAATAAAAATAAATCCACTGCAACCGAGACCAATTCCCAAAATGACTCCCCACAGTTTAAATGAGCGAACCAATTTATTCCATTCCGATCTCAATCCCAAACTGCGATAGACATAGAGCGCTACGCCAAATAAGACGGCGATGGGAGATACCACGACCAGTATTGCGGGTAGATTCCAAAACAACATCCAGAAGGTGGTTTCCCAGCCAATTTTTCCTTGAGAGATCAATTCTGCAAAGATAAAAGCTGTATTGGAAAGCATGAGGCCTGTAAAAAGCAGAGTGACTCCTAGCATGGGAAGCATGGCCTGTTTCATAAAGAGTGCGAATTGAGTCGGCATTGCACCATGTTCTATCACATCCTGCAGATGCTCACCGACGAGACTGCGGGCATAGCTCTTGGGAGCCCCTAACCGATTTAAGACAGCTTGGACTCGCTCATCATCTGCAAAATCTTCAGGCTGAAGTTGTTCAAAAATATGGCTGCGAATTTCCTTGAGGGTATCCTCACGTTCTTCAGGGGGCAAGATCTTCAGTTCTTTTTCTAACTGTGAGAGGTAGCGGGTGATCTGGGGATGGTGTGTGACCGATTTCATGGGAAGTTTCTGTCCTTTGCATAAGATGATTGAGGAAGTCTGAAAATTTGAGCCACTCCAGTCGCATTCGCGTGAGTATTTCATGGCCCTTTTCTGTCAAGCGATAGTACTTTCGAGGAGGGCCTGTACTGGATTCACTCCAGAAAGTATCAATCAGACCCTCTTTTTGTAAGCGTTTCAGCAATGGATAAATAGAGCCTTCGCTGATACTCAGTCCTTCAAAATCGTTTAACTCTTGAATCATTTCAAAAGCGTAACGGGTTCTTTCGCCGATCAAGCTTAAAATACAAAGCTCCAATGAGCCTTTAAGCAACTGAGACTGCCAGTTTTTGATAAACTCTTGATGCATATATGATTTAGAACCTTACTTTAATAGGATAATTGTAATAGATATTACCTTGTATTGCAAGGTAGTAAATAATAGATTTATTTAATCTTAAGTTTCCTTTGGATCAACAGGTTTCTCGCTGGGGAATCCTGAGCTATCCCTGATATAATGTCTGCCAAATGTTTGAAAGTTTAAATCTGAAAGGTTGTGTGATGCGCTCAAAAAAATTCGCATTGATCTTTTGTTCGTTTTTTGTGTTGAGCTTGCCCGCGGCGCAAGCAGAGCAAACGCTTGATACCTGTCTGGAGCAGGCTGCCAATACCACAGGCATGGCCAAATGCACGGTTTCAGCCTATCAAGTAACAGACAAACGCCTCAATTCTCTGTACCAGGCAGTTTTGCAAAACCAAGATGCCAAGGGAAAAAAATCTCTGCTGAATGCGCAATTGGCCTGGCTTAAATTTCGGGATGCGCATTGTGGTTTTTTGACGGAGCGTTTGACAGGAGATGATAAAAAATACCTGCTAAACCGCTGTCTGAACCAACTCACTGAGGAACGAAACGGGCATTTAAACGAAATGCTGATTTCTCCCTAAATCCAACAAAAAGGGGTTCAGCGCTGAAAAGCTGAACCCCGTCTCAAATCAACTGTTTTAAAAGAACACAAATGATACAGCGTCTTTCTTTCAAGAACTTGATCTAGGCACTGCCTAGAGCTTGGGCCCAAAAGCTAAATCCAAACGAAAGTAAACTTAAAATCACCACCAGGCCTAAAACCAGGGGGCGTTGTGCCCAGAGGCCCAATTTTCCGGACCAGGCGGCCCAAAACAAACCGTAAAAAAGCCAGCCAGGGGCATTGAGCCACAAAGCCTCAAATCCCCCGCGATAATCGGCAAGCAAGTTCGCGCTGTTCAAGGCCAAATAGCTTGCCAGCAGCAGTTCCACCAGGCAAAGGCCCAGCAGATACCAGCCTTTATGGGCCCAGTAGGCCACAAAAAACAAGCCGATCTGTAGGACTGCAGCCAGTTGGAAAATGGTAATGCATAAGGTTTTCAGCATTTTGTATTACGTCAGACCTAGAATAGGGATTCATTTATGATGGCTGATCTGCTGGGCTTTTCTGAACTTATTTTATATTTTTCAGAAGATAGATTTGTGTTGGGGAGAGATGGGTATTGCGATCCCAGGCCAAATCCAGCTGATTGTTTTGCGTGTGGCGTTTGATAATTCGAACATAATAGGAGACTGCCTGGTCTTTTTCATGCTTGACCAAGACATGGCCATGCATGACCGAATAATCTTTCCAATCCCAGCTTCGCGCACTCTCATTCCATTGCCAACGGGTGGTACGTTGCCAATCACTGGAAAGACGCACTTTGAGAAGGCTGTCTTGTTTGAATTGTGATTTCCATTGAGATTGGACAAAGTTTTTTAAACTGCCCGCATCTTGGCCAGAATAACTATCCGCGGCAAAACGATTGGCAGCAATGATCTCGGAAGCCATGCCTGCAATCAGATCACTCTGTTTCTTTTTCAAAGCCTGGATCAGGTTTTTGACTTCTGCGCTGGCTTCGGGTTTGATGGCCATGATAATTTCACCACTGACCTGAACGCGGCGAATCATGCGTGAGGATTCACTCGAAAAATCGCTCAGGCTTTGATAGTTCTTGGTGCTAGCCGCTTTCATCAAGGCAGTTTCAGCCGCAGATTGAAGGGGTTTCAAGAGTTCTGCGCCCTTGCTACGGATCTCTTTGAGCCATTTTTGACCTTCCTGAAGATCTTGGGCAAATTCTTCAACTGTTCTGTGTTTGATGCCCAAACCATCCCGTTTTTTGATCATGGCATCCAGATCTTGTTCGGCTTTAAGGTATTCCTGGGTTAGCTCGCGTGCCTCTTCGATGGCATGATCGGTATAGTGATAGAGATGCTTTTCGGTTGAAATTTCAAATTCAGAGGCATAGTCCAGGCTTTTTTCAATTCGGTCCAGAATTTTTTTGTCTTTTTCAGCTTCTTCAGACTGGAAATAGGCATTGGTGGCTTCTACCTGGGCCTCTTTCTGGGCCTGTTTTCCCTCTACAATTTTACGCAGGTCTTCTGCCAGATTTTTCAACTTTTCTGCTTCTTGAATCAGGGCCTGTACCTGGCTGTCATCAGCAGGCAAGCTCGCCAGTTTTTCATCCAATTCTTTGATTTTACGCTGCATGCCCTTGTAAAGAATCATATAGTTGTTTTGGCTGTTGATATTGGTTCTCAGTTGTTCAGGCGTATATTTTGCCAAATCCTTGGCCAGTTGCTGCTCAATTTTTTCGGCTCGGCTCAAGGCTTTTTTTTGGTTTTTGTCCATTGCAAGCACCAGATCGGGACTGCTGAGTTGGGCCAGGATGGCCAGGCTGAAAATGAAGGCGCCCCAGTTTTTCATATGCTTAACACCCCTTTTTTGCTCTCGTTATAGTGAATGAGCAGCAGTATAGCCCAGAATTTTTGAGGGTAAGAATGGCGTGTGTCACGCTCAGAACGTGATCTAGAGCATAGTCGGCTCTAAGCAACTATTCAAAAAAAGCGTCTAAACTTTTAATTTTCCAACGCCCCTGATCCTGAACCAATTGAACCTCTGGATTTGGACTCTTTGAAGGTTTTGCGGGGGCTTGACTGTCGAGCTTTTGCAGTCCCTCCTGAAGATTCGCCTCAGCTTTGGGTGAGGCTGCTGTCGGCGCTTTTTTTTGATGCCATATCCATTTCAGTGTGAGGGGGTGCCCTTCTGCCAAAAGTGTTCTCAGCTGCTGATCTGAAAAGCTGTCTGCCTGGAGTGCTTTCCGCAAACGTATCAGTGCTTCCTGGCGGGCTTGCGTGCTGAGCAGATGCCAGATTCTTTTTGCATCTTCTGCTTGCAAAGCTTCTTGAAATGCCTGAAGGGTTTGCGCTTGGCTCAAAATTGGGTTGGGGTTTTCTTTTGCCAAAAGTGAAATCTCTTGCATGGGAGTCTTGAAAATGCCAAAGCCATTTTCAAAAACCACGATTTCAAACGCGAGTGGAATGGCCGCGTCTCCCCAAAAACCGTTTTCGAGCCCCAGTTCACTGATCGGCACGTTAAAATCAAAATCTTTAGGGTGAGACCGTGAATTTTGAAAGGCGGGTGAGGAGCTATTCGCTAATTCTATGGATTTGAGTCTCTGCGAAGGTTCTGTTTTTTCAGCAGAATATATATTCAGAATCAGACGTGTATTTCTGGATAACGCAACAGGCTGGCTCAGCGCCATTTTAAAATTCAGGCTTTTTCCAGGTGTATAGACGATCGGTTTCAATTCCAAAGCGGAGGGTGGAGACTGTAAGTTTGGTTCAGAAAGGGCATCCACTTCCAATTCCTCTTCCTGAACGGGCAACTCTCGGTTACGATGTTCAGTTCCCAAACGATCCATGGGCTGGGTGGCTGCCACAGGACTGGGGGCTGGGGGGGAGCCATTCAAGGCGTCTTTGGCCACAAATCCTTCGCGTACCACACGGGGAAACCAGGCATAGTCTATCCAACCAAAGCCATGGTCGGCCCAATCTTTTCCCCAGGAATTGATCAGTTTAAAGGCCTGTTTGCTTTCGTCATAACCCACCAATACAAAAGCATGGCCCCCCAGGGCTTTGCCTTTGGCGTTTTTCCAGATATATCCTTTGCGGGCCTTGAAAAAGCCTTCATCGATCAGGGCGCCGACCATAACAGGATAGCCTGCATTCAGATGGGCCTTGATCTCTTTGTGATCCAAAACATTGATCTGCCGCCAAAAATCAATTCGCCAGGGACGGGCTTTTATTCGCTGAGCATGTGAGGGTTTGCGCCGATAATCATCGCTTAAATAGGGCATTTCAGCCCAAGGAACCACCCCCTGGCCTGAAAGCAGGTTGAGTGCGTCGATATAGGTAATGCCCCCATCGCGCCCGTTGTTGAGTTGATTATAGACATATGCAGGGCTGAAGACCTTGTTCCAATTGGGGGAACCGTCGGGCTGGGCCAAGGGGTGATTGAATTCAATTTGTTCTTGATACGATTTAAGCACATAGGCCGTGGCCCAACCTACACAGGAGTTTTGACGGCCTTGATCGCCAGGCGGGGGCATATGCGCTGAAAGATCCACCTGCTCAGGCAATTCTACCCCTGAGTAGGGCATTGAGGCCAAGGGAACCGCCCGCAATTGTTCTGGGCTTGCCCATTCTAAGCCGGTAGCCGGATATTCTGCGGCCCTGGCATAAGCGCTGAGAAAGCTCCAACTCAGGAGCACCAGAAGCCAATTTTTAGATAAGTGTGTGTGCTTGCTCAATGCCTTAGCCACCTTGTCAGGAAGGTCAATTTAATGACACGTTTCAGGAGGAATATGTTCAATCTGGTAGAGACGGTTTTTTTTGATATAGTCCCAGACTTTGGGGTGAAGGGCATAACGGCAGTCATACCCCTGCTTCAGAACCCGTCTCAAGAGGGTCGAGGAGATATCCACCTGAGGCAGATCCAGCCAGCGGATTTCAGGCGCTGCTTCGGCAAGATTTTCTTCGCACCAGGTTTGCAGACTGGCGGCATCGTGAATCCATCCATGTTGGCGGGGCAAAACGGCAAGTTTGCAGTACTTCCCAAACTCTTTCCAACGGTGCCAACTGGGGAGGTTTAAAAGCGAATCCAAACCGATGATCAGCCAAGGCTTTTCGCGAAAGCGAGGAGACAGGCTTTCCAGGGTCTCGATCGTATAACTTGCACTGTTCTTTTCGATTTCAAGTGCGCAAACTTTCAATTTTGGATTGTCTGCGCTGGCCAATTCGCAGATTTTAAGCCGGTCCTGAGCTGCCGTGACGGCGCGGTCGGCCTTGTGGGGAGGCTGTCCGGCAGGAATCAGCCAGACTTCACTCAGTCCCAGGGCATCGGCACTCCATTGCGCCATGCTGAGATGCCCGATATGAATCGGGTCAAAGGTTCCTCCCAGAAGTCCAACAGGGTGTGGCATAATTTCATTTAATCACAAGATTGGAAAAATGGCCCATGACAGACAGGCTTTCTACACAACCCTATAAAGGCACCCGTGATTTCTATCCCAGCGAGATGCAGGTAAGACGTTGGTTCTTTGAGCAAATGCGTCAAGTTGTGGGGCAATATGGGTATCAGGAATATGATGGCCCGATGCTTGAACCCTTTGAAATTTACGCTGCCAAGACCGGTGAAGAAATAGTCAATGAACAGCTCTATAGCTTTGAAGACCGGGGCGGGAGAAAAGTGGCGATGCGTCCTGAAATGACACCCACCCTGGCCCGAATGGTGGCTGCCAAAGGTCAAAGTCTGCAAAAGCCTTTGCGTTGGTTCAGTATTCCCAATCTCTGGCGCTATGAGCGGCCGCAGCGGGGGCGCCTGCGCGAACACTGGCAGCTGAATGTCGATTTGCTGGGTGTTGACGGTGTAGAAGCAGAAATCGAAATCATTCAGGTTGCGATTGATATGATGCGGGGTTTTGGGGCTTCGCCCGCTGATTTTGAAATCATGATCAACCACCGCCAGCTCATGAATGATCTGTTTGAAAGCGTGCTCAAGCTGGAGCCTGCTCAAATCAAAGCGGTGGCCCGCGCAATTGATAAAAAAGAAAAAATTTCGCCTGAAGCCTTTCAAACCCTGCTCGAAGAAGCGGGGTGCAGTTCTGAGCAAATTTCAGGTCTGGAACATATTCTCACGGCCCCCCTGCTGGAAATTGGCAAGCTCTGTGAAGACAGCAAGGGCTATCAGGATCTGATCCGCTTTTTTGATACGATCAATGCGCTGGGTTTGGGGCCTGTCTGTCGTTTTAATACCTCTGTTATGCGCGGGCTGGATTATTATACCGGCATGGTCTTTGAACTCTTTGACAAACACCCCGAAAACCGCCGCGCGATTTTTGGTGGGGGCCGTTATGACAACCTGGTCGGGATGTTTGGCGGCACTCAAATCCCTGGCGTGGGCTTTGGCATGGGGGACGTGACCCTGGTGGATTTTCTGCAGACCCACGGTTTGCTGCCTGAAACCGAAGCCCATGTGGATGTGCTGGTAGGCCTTTTCAACGCTGAAATGCTGGTGCAAAGCCAGCAATTGGCCCGGATGCTGCGCGCTCAGGGCATCAAGGTCGAGACGGTACTCAAACCTCAAAAACTGGGCAAACAGTTTGAACTGGCAGATAAAAAGGGTATTCCGCTGGTGCTTTTGCAGGGCCCCGATGAAGCCGTGCTGGAAGTGGTCACCGTGAAAAACCTGCGCACAGGTCAGCAGGAACAGGTGCAGATGGAATCGCTGGCAGTCTGGTTACAAGATCATTTGGGCAAGCGTTAACTGCCCCAGCCTGCCAAAAATCGTTCAAAGTCGAGGCAGGCCACGGGGTAGAGTTCCTGCCATTCGCTTTCCAGCTCGCTAAAGAGCGCACCCTTCCCAGCTTGTTCAAGCGCCCTTTGCAAATACATGAAATAGCACGCCAGGTGGGCTTCTGCGTCCTTGAGGGGGTTGGGCAGAAGTTCTGAGAGCAGATAGGCCAGGTCTCGAATACCGGGGCCGCCGCCACAGTATTGAAAATCCACGGCTGCGACAGCATCTCCCGTGGCAGAAAAGCAGAAATTGGCAAGTTTGGCATCGCCATGCACCAGGGTTTGAAAATTGGCTGAATGCAAGGCCTGATCCCAAGCTTGGGCCTTTTCTTTTAAGCTGCCAGCGGGCATGTTTTGCCATTCATGTTGTCGCGTGGCCAAATGCCAGTAAGTACCTGTTTCCCAAAGCCCCTCTGGTTTGACCCCTAAATAGTGGGCATGAAACACGGCCAGCCAATGCAGAAGCGCTTGGGTCTCTGTACTGTTGGGGCGGCGGATTCGGCGTGGAAAACCGGCCGCGTTGAGGTCTTCAAGTAAAAAAATCAGACCTGCATCCGAATGGATTTCCCCCAAAAAGCAGGCAGTTCGGGCGTTCTCAGCTGCCTGTACCTGCCAATGCCGGTACCAATGGCGCTCTACTGTATAGGAGTGTAATTTGCGGGCATGGGCTGTGGCTGCTGGAGTTCCTGGTAGGGGGGCAGGGGGCGGAGCGATCTGCTTGAGAATCAAGCTGGGGGTTTTTCCTCCCTGAAGATGCACTCTGAGCAATTGTCCATACCCACCCCACAGGGTTTGAATTTTTTCTGCTCGCAAAACGGCTTCTGCACCCATAATACTCAGAAGTGCTTCACGCCAGGACAAAGACACCTGTGTTTAATCTGCCTGTGTATCAGGCGATTGAAGCAGCCCTTGAAAGAGCATCTTCAGCAAGGTCTCGAGCAGGGCTTCAGGAGAGTCTGCTCCTAGGTTTTTCCAATGAATTTGCTGGTGCACCATTAAATTGGCGTAGCCATGTAACTGGGCCCAAAATGCCAGCGCAATCTGTTCGGGGGGAAAGGGTTTGAGTTGCCCCTTGTGATGGGCTGCGCTGATTGCCGAAATAAAATTCAGAAAGGTTTTTTCTGAGGCCGTTTTTAATTCAGGATAGAGCTCTTTGTTCTCAATCGCAGAGCCAAACATCAGATCAAAATAGGTGGGGTATTGGTAGGCAAACTGAAAATAGATCCGGGCCAATTGACGCAAAGCTTCAAGGGGGTGACTCAGTTCCTGAGTTTGACTCAGATCCAGGGCCTGCATTTCGGAGGCCATCATTTCAAATCCGCGGGTTGCTACAGCGGCAATCATTTCCTGTTTGTCGGCAAAATGTCGGTAGGGAGCGGCCGCACTGACGCCCACTTGCTGTGCGATTCCCCGCAGGCTGATGCCTTGAACCCCGTGTTTCACGATTTGTTCAAGTGTGGCCGTGAGCAGCGCTTCATACAGATCCCCGTGGTGATAAGCATTGCCCTTGACCTGGGCTTTGGTTTTCATTCTTTCAGGCCGGGGGACTTTTCGTACGGGTTTTACAATTTCAGTCAGGGGAATCTCATCCAGTTTCTGACTGAATAAAGCACTCAATTCCTCAAGGCTGTCTGAGGCTTCTTGTTCTGATTCTGATTTTTTTCTAGCCATGCAATTTCAATTTTTCAGGATTATCGGGCTTCATCAACCATCTGAATGGTTTTAAGCTCTACTTCATGTGCAACCGTTTGCAGTTCAGGGTCTTGAGAAAGTGCTGAGAGCATTGTCTCAGGTCGAATCAAGCCAATCCGGGTTTGATGGTTTTCAGTATAGACAGAAATACGACAGGGCAAGGCCATATTTAAACGCATGTCTGAACTGAGTACGCGTGCGGCTTGAACGGGGTTACAGACTTCGAATACTTTACAGTCTTCTTTAAAATCGATGCCCTTGCTGCGCAAGGTCTCGCCTAAATTGTGGATGTGTAAAACTCCAAAACCATGGTTTTTTACAGCGACTTCAAGATCCTGTGCCGCCTGTTCAAAGGATTTTTCTGTTTCAACGATATAGTACATCTTCTGTCCTTCCAATGTATTTAAACTTTCTGCATGCCTTTTAGTATGATACCGCTCTTCGGCGAGTATCAGGCAGAAATTGAATGTAGGGATGCTTATTTCGTTTTTGGAAATGTGTTGATCTGACAGCCGCTGGGCGTCAAGCGAAAAAAGCAGGGGTTTGAGCTAAAGCAGACGGTCCCCTTGCCGTTTTTCTATGGTTTTCTGGGAAAAGAGTTTTCATTTGTCATTGGGTTCGGCTAGACTTCACAGTATGAATGAATGGGGCTGCGGCGCTGCACCAGGAAAGGGTCTGATGTGTTTTTGAATCAAGGGCGAAAGATAGGGGCTTTGTTTTTTACCGCATATCTGCTTTTCAGCACGGCGGTTCAGGCTGAAATGAAAACCTTTACAGTCACAGCGCAGGCATTTATAGGCGATAATCAAACACGCAATGAGGCGAGAGAATTGGCTTTATTGGAAGCCAAACGCCAAGCACTTGAATTGGCTGGTGTCTATATTGAGTCTCTGACCGTGGTGAAACAGGCAAAAGTTGAAAAAGATGAGATCCTGGCTTTAACCGGGGGGGTTACACAATCTAAAATTCTCAAGGAAAAACCGATTGTCAGTGAAAACAGTTTTGGGATTGAGGTCACGGCGCAGGTTAGCATTGATACCCTCAGTATCGAAGCTGCGATCAAAAAAATGCTCAAGCAGCGCGAAACACTTGAACAGGAAAAATTACTTCTAAAACGCAATCAGGAACTTGAAAAACAGCTCAAAGCCTACCAGGCCCAAATCCAAAAACTGAAAGATCGTCAGCGGATTGTGGATTTGCAAAAGGGCGAAGGCCAAAGAATTAAGAATCGTCTCAGTGCCTCAGAATGGATGGAAAAAGGGGATTTGGCCTATGCCCAGAAAAATTTTTCAGAAGCATTGCTGGCCTATGATCAGGCCCTTGCACTGGATCCAGCCTTTGTAGCCCTTTGGAATAAGCGTGGCAATGCCTATTTTGGACTCAATCGCCTTGCTGAAGCTGAACAGAATTATTCCGAGGCCCTGCGCCTGGCGCCAAACTTTGCCGCTGCCTATTATAATCGCGGCAATGTCTATCTGCGCAGGCAGGCCTATCCTGCGGCACTCGTGGAATATAGTCAAGCGATACGTTTAGAACCCAGGTTTTTTGAAGCCTGGCATAATCAGGGCATTGCCTATTTTAATTTGGGCAAGTATGAAGAGGCGCTTCGTTCACATACGCGCACACTTGCTTTGAACCCCAGTCATGCCGGCGCCTATCTGAGTATTGGCAATATTCAGTTTAAGCGGGCACAATATCTCGCCGCAGTTGATTCGTTCTCAAAAGCCTTGGCTCTTGAACCGGTGGATACTCTTGCCTATAATAACCGCGCCTTGGCCTATCAGGGGGCAGGCAAAATTGAACTTGCCTTTTTAGATTTTGAACGTGCGATTCTGTCTGATCCGCAACATTATTTTGCCTATGTCAACCGTGGCAATCTCTATAAGAAACTTCAGCGCTATGCGCAAGCCCGTCAGGATTTTCAGAAGGCCTGTGAATTGGGCTATCAGCCAAGTTGTAAAGAGCTTAAAACTCTGCCCGTGAAATAGGTTTGCGGTGTTTTGCTATTCCCAAATTTTGAGTTTTTGTGCTTGAACGGGAAGGGCGCGCTGAAAAACACTTTGCATAAGTTTTTCTCTGCCGCTTTCCTGGCGGGTATAGATTAAATCTGCGGGGCCGACCCACTCCATAAAACAGCTTTTGAAGATTTCAGCCTTTTCTCTGCTGCGTGCAAGCAGCCGTGGAACAGGCAAAATGACTTTTCCTTGCTGTTTTTCGCGTATCTGAGGCATGAAGCCCCAAACCGCTTGAAATTCAATTTCTGTAATTGGAATTTCCAGAAGATAGCGCTGTTCTTGCAGGGGTTCAAAAATTTCCTGGAGGGATTGGCTAAAATATTTTGATTCATCAGGCTTAACCTGTTCCAGAAAAATGCGCACAGAGCCATCGCTGCGTTGACTGAATCTGAGTTGCGTTTGGGTTGAGAGAATGATTTCTGCTCGCTGTAGAGCCTGAAGTGTCACCTGGGCCAGGTTTTTGATAATTTCATATTCATTTTCAGTTTGTTTGAGCAAAGGGGTCCAGGCTTTTTTTCGTGAATTTCTGTATTTCAAAAGACTGAGTTCCGTCAGTAGAATCAGGCTGAGACTGAGCCCCAATCCTATTTCGCCAGGCCAGAAAATCCAGAAAGTGACAAGGCTGAGTGATTCGAGTATACGGGCCGATTGAAGGTGGAAATCTGCCTGTCTGCATTTGAGTTCGAGGGCCTGATACTGTGTTTTTACCGTGCGCGGCAGGGTCTTCAAACGGGGGGCTTGAAGGGAGCGTTTCCCCGGCACTTCTGTTTTGGGGATTCGCAATTGCAGGCCGTTGAGCTCTTTGCCTTGATAGGGTTTTCCAATTCCCCAGCGATCCCAGGCGAGGAGCCTGTTTTGAGCCCGCTCCAAACATTCTCGATTCAGATGGGCCATTTCTGCCAGCAATTCCTGGGGCTGAATTTTTCCCAAAAGGGCATGTACATGGCCAGCGCCCAACTCCAGGCAGCCATCTTCACTGATCCCGTAAAAACGTTGGTGCTTGCGCTGAAAACGCTCTAAATCCCGGAATCCTCCTTCCAGTTCAGGGAGCAGGGCCACAATATCCCAATTATTTGCGAGTTTTAAAGGGTTGAGAGGGTCAAAACGCAGGCTGCGCCCTCTGATTTGATTGACCGAGACATAGGAGCTGACAGCTGTGAGATCAATCAGTGTATTTAAACTGCGACAATCCCAACCCTCCCCGAGCAGGCCTCGGGTGCCGACCAGACAACGGGAAAGTCCTTTTTCAAAAAAATCAGTCACCAAAGCCAGATATACGCTGCTTTTCCAATCGCTGCCCTGACCCAGTATTCTGAAAAAATGGTCACAGGCTTCAGATTTTAAACTGACTTCAAGCTGATTGGTGCTGAACCAGGTTTTGGCTTCTTGCAGAAAACCCGGCAAGGCCTGGGCATTGCATAAAAGCGTTTGGCCCGTCACCATTAAAGGGTGCAGGTTTTCAAGTTCAGGGTGTGTGCTGAGATAGCGCATCACGGCCAGGGCTCCGCCGGCTTCTGGATCCAAGAGCCCTTCTGCCGCTCTGCCACCGGGTGCGTGGGTGGTTTCAAAATCAGTGAGTACCAGGGCTCTGAGTCCTTCACCCATGGCAGCTTGTTCTGTCAGCAGGATTTGTTCCAAGCCGCGCAATTTAGCTGCTGATAGCGCAAGAATTTTTTCAATGCTTCCCGAACGTCGTTTGAAACGCCCCTGTTCATAGCGGTATCCCAGGGCCAGAACAGCTGATTTTAAGTCATTCCAGACTTTATTTTCCCGGTCTTTCAGGAGCACAGCTCCGTAGGCTCCCAAACAGCTCACCAAATCTTCCAAACTGGGAGGATCTTCCATTTCTGGGCTCCAGGGTATGCCTTCTGGAAAAATGCCAAGACTGTAGAGATAGCGTACCAGGGCAATGCAAACATCGGGTTCCCGAATCAGGAATTCAGTGGGTTTGATGGGGTTGCCTTTGCGATCGGTGGGATGAAGCAAGCAGTCTTCGGCCCAAATACTGAGTTGGGGACGGTCTGGATGGGGGGTTTCCAAGCTTTTTAAGAGACGGTGCAAGGCCTGGTGGGCACCAGAAACAAAGTTGGATTCAGCTTCTGTGGGTCTGACCAGATAGACCAAATCCTGAAAAGGAGCCAAATGCCCCTCTTTAATCACAGCGGGGGTGGGCACTTCGAAATCGACGGGGCCGATCAAATCTAAGTAGACTGCGCGCTCTTTTTCTTTGCGATCAAGCGGAGGCGTGGCCGTTAGGCCAATCACAATCGCTTCAGGCACTTTTTGCAGATAGACCTGAATTGCGGCCGCCCAATGGGCAAGCAAATGGTGGCACTCATCCAATAAGAGGGTGTGATAACCTTGTTCAGCGAGCTGAACAAAGAGTTTTTCCACCTGGCGGTGCAAGAATTGTCCCTCCTGGCCTTTGATACTGAAGGCTTGATAGGTCAGTGAAAGAATAGCAGGGGATTTCTCAAGATCGGTACTGATAATCGTTTGTTCTACGGGAAGATCTTCGATGGCCTCAAGATCAATACTGAGCTGACTAAATTTATCGACCCACTGCTGTTGGATCGGAGTGGTGGGCGAAAGAATCACCGTTTTTTGGCCGATGCGTCTGGCCAATTCAAGCCCTATCAGGGTCTTGCCACTCCCTGGTGGGGCAACCAGATGCAGCTGCCTTTCGCCGGCCAAAATCTTTCCCACGAGTGTTTCAAGCGCTTCGCGTTGATAGGGGTGGTAATTGACGGCCAGTTCAAACGATTGAAAGAGATCTCCGAATATTGCCATTCTAGGGCTCATTTTAACAGAACTGTCGCAGATTCGAAATATGTCTGATAAGTAAAAAATATACTTAAATCTACTTACATATTCTAATTTTGTAGGTTATTATGAAGATGTCAGCAGAAAATCTACTGACCACCCTCAGAAGGTTTACCTTCTGATGATGTCTGTTTTCAGGCGGTCAACCCGCTGGGAAGGAGGCTTTTATGCAAGCTAAAACCACATCACAGGATCTTTGGTATTTATTGCAATCGCATCGCAATCTCTTATAGGCTCTAAACTCCCTGAAAAGTCTTTTCAGGGAGTTTGCTTTGTGGGGGCTTGCGCGTAAAATACTAGAGCATGAATACCCATTTTCAGGGGCGTGCTGCTCCGATATACATGATTGGCGACAGTCAAACCCTTGTTTTCAGCCATTTGCTTTTTGAAGCAGAATTCCAAGGGCAAAAACGGCAAATCATTACAGAAGCCAAATATTGTCCTGGTTTGGCCGCTCATAATTTTTCGGATCCACGGGGCCGACTGCATGAGACACTGCTGCGTGCCCTGATGGGTGATTGCCTGCTCGATCGTGAGAACCGTGCGCTATATCAGTTTCAAAGTCCCCAGGCCGGTCTTTTGAATTTATTGGCGGGCCGTTCGAAGGCCTCGCCCGTTTTGGTTTTCTTTTGTGGTTCTGCTGATTTGGTCAATGTCTTTCAACGCCATTTAGGGCTTGAAAATGACTTTTATCTTCCTGATCAGGAGACCCTTTTAGCGGCCTTTCCTGAGAGCTCAGCCCAGCAGGTTTTTCCCTTTGAAACAGCCCGGCTCTATTTGCAGGATCTGATTCAACCGCTTTACCGGGGCTTAAAAAAGTTGCAGGAAATGGGATTTGATCAAATCTATCTTCACGATCTGGTGCCACAAACCAGTGATGATCATGAGTTCAGTCTGATCTACCAATACCAGTGCCCCGCCCGTACGCGTATCAAAGCGCAACTCTTGATGAACCAGCTTCTGCGCGAAATGGCGCAGGCTCTCGGCATTCGCTTTCTTGAAATTTGGCCCAAGGTTACCCATCAAAATCGCAGGATCGAGTCGTTTGCTTTGGACAGCATTCATCTCAATAAACAGGCTGCATTCTTAAGTTTTGAAACCCTTTGGAATGAGATGTGCAGCGCCTTAAATGCCCAATACCAGCCCGAACCTGCAGATTTTCCTGACTTAATTGAAACGGTCAATGAACTTGCCATCCTATGGTCTCAATGGGCCCATACTCAAAAATATTCCAAAATTCTTGAAGACGCGCTTCAACGTGCGGATTTGTTTAAGCTGATTGCCCGTCGGCAAGTTGAATGGGAAGCTCAGCTTGAAAGTTTTGTCACTGTTTTACACGCTTTGGTTCAGGCCCATTATGCGCGGGGGGATTTGACTCAAATTTCTACCTTGCTCACTCAATATGCTGCTTTGGTGCGCTTTCACAGGCCCTTGGCTCGACCAGAATCTTTGCCCGCCTTGAAACTTCAGAAATCGATCGGTGAGGAAGTCGTGCTGCCAGCACGTTTTGATCCTGCTCAGACAGATCTGATCTTTTGGGCCACCTTGCAGGGGATACCGATTCGCATCCAGCCGCGTGGATCTGCTTGAGAATGAGCTGGGGGACTTGATTTGATTATTAAGATTTGATAAAATATATATTAAGAACATATAAGGTTTGTCAGATGATGAAAAGATTCAAGCTATTTCCCCTTTTGCTCCTGCTCAGTTTGAGTGCCTGTCAGAATACTGCGCTGAATGCCCTGCCCCCGGCCAATTTACAAGCTCAGTCCAGCCCCAAAACCAATCAAACCAGATTCCTGGATACCGCTCAAAGGGCCTATCGTTTAGCCGATATGCAGGCCCGTCGTTGGGATTTTGGTGCGCGTTTGGCAAAGGTAGAAGCCAATTGGGTCGAGGAAGATGGGCGCAGTTTTGAATGGAATTATTATTTTACCTCTTTGGGCAAGAATAAAGCCCTGAAAGTCAGCAGCAATGGCTTTCAAGAAGAAGTGAGTGATGCTTTTTTGAGCGGCATGATTTTTGAAAGCAGCTGGCGGATAGACAGCGACAAAGCTTTAACTGCGGCCAAAGAAAAAGGTTTGAAACATTTTCCGGTCCACAGCATGGAGCTTGATAGTTTCCTGCGTTGGGAAATTCGCTCCTCAGATGGCTGGTTTACGGTGGATGCACGTTCAGGCACTGTGAGCGTGCGTTAAGCAAGTATTTTTTTAAGGGCACAGCAGTCCATGCTGTGCCCTTTTCTTTTGCTTATTTTTTTAGCAGGCCAACATCCTGCAAACAGGTTTTGATCCGTTCCAAGGTGCGCGCCATATCATAGTCCAATCCGACTGAAATTCTAACCATGCCATCACTGAGACCCATTTTTTGTCTCTCATCGGGGGGAATTTCTGACGAGGTACTGTGACCGGGTGCGCTGAAGAGGGTTTTAAAATATCCCAAGCTGACGGCCAAATAGCCGACTTTTTCTTGTTGCATGCGCTCCATCAACTGATTGGCAGTCTGGGTATCGCCTGCATCCATCACCAACATGCCCCCATAGCCATAGCCTGGGTTCATCAGAGAGCTGAGCAAGGCATGGTCTGGGTGGCTTTCAAGGCCTGGATAATGCACCTTAATACCCCATTCCTGCAAGGCTTGAGCCAGCATGAGGGCATTGGCTGAGTGTTTTTGAATTCGAATATGCAGACTGTGCAAATTTTTTAAAATACTGGCAGAGCGAAAACTGTCCAAAACGGGCCCCAAAAGCATGGTTGCACCATGGTTGACATTGGAAAGTTCGTCAATCAGATTTTTGGGGCCGCAGACAGCTCCAGCCACACAGTCGCTGGTGCCGTTGATAAATTTGGTTAGGCTGTGCAAGACGATATCTGCTCCCAATCTGACCGGGCTCAACATCAGGGGGCTGAAGGTATTGTCGATTACCAGTTTGAGCCCGTGGGCATGGGCTAATTCTGCCAAAGCGGGAATATTCGCAAATTCAAGCAAAGGATTGCTGATCGATTCGCCATAGATCAGTTTGGTCTGGGGGGTAATCGCGGCTTCGACTTCTTCTCGGTTGTGAATATTGACAAATTTGGTTTGAATGCCCAAACGGGGTAAAAAATTCTTGAGCAGGGCGTAAGTTCCGCCATAAATAGTACGACTGGCAATGATTTCATCACCTTGCTGACAGAGTTGTAAAAGGGTGCAGCCGATCGCCCCCATGCCAGAAGAAGTGACCTGAGCCGATTCGGTATTTTCCATGGCAGCAAGCGCTTGAGCGAGATATTTATTGCTGGGATTCCAGTGGCGTGAATAGAGAAAACAGCCTTCAATTTCATGATCGAAGAGTGCTTCCATGGTGGCAGGATTTAAGAAGGTATAGGTTGAAGAGTCATTGATGGAAGGATTGACCTCGCCATATTCTCCAAAAACGAGGTAATCCTGTATTTCTGAGGCGGGTTCAAATGTCATAGCCAGATCCTTTTCTTTCAGCGAAGTAAATGGAGTGTAACAAACCTATGGGGGTATATGGGATGATATAGATCAAGTCTTTGGGGATCTGCGCACAGATTCCTGCAGAGAATTGTGTTATCGTATTTCAAGAGCGCAAAGCCTTTGAATTTTATGAAAAATTTACCCCCCCCAAAAAAGAAAAATCCCCCCCTGTATAAACCTGCGGTAGGGCTCAGTTTGTGTTTGGGTTTTTTCAGCTTGAGCAATTATTGGGGGGGACTGCATCCCGGGCTTGACCTTCTGGGTCAATTTAAATGGCAATTCAGTCTTTCCCTGTTGCTTCCCCTCTTCTTGATGGGCCTGATGCGGCGCTGGAAATGGGTTGTTATGCTCTTGTTGCTCTTGGGGTTGCATGCCATAGAACTGTTGCCTTGGTATCTTCCTGTTGCTCACGAAAAGGCGCTGGCAAGTCCTTTACATTCTGAGATCAAAGTGCTGCTGGCGAATGTACTCAATACCAATCCAGAAGTGACTTCTTTGGCTTCGTTGATAAAACAAGAGCAACCCGATATCGTGGCTTTAATGGAATTTCATCCCAAACACTTGGAGTTGATGAATGGCTTGGGACGGGCCTACCCTTTTCGTTTTCAACCCCGTGATAAAAACTATTTTGGCTTGGGTCTGTGGAGCAAATTTCCTTTGCACCGAGCTGAATTGAAGTTCCTGGGGCAGGCAGAGCTTCCCACATTGGGTACCTGGGTAGATTTGGGGGAAAGACAGTTTTACCTGATCTCGACCCATCTGGATTCACCTGTGCGTGTACCTGCGCTTCGTCGCAACCGGCAGTTGGATGCCTTGGGAAAATTTGCGCTCAGCAAGGAACCTCCTGTTTTGGTAATGGGGGATTTTAATGTCTCCATGTATTCACCCTATTACAAGCAGTTTGAGCGGAACAGTGATTTGCACAACTGTCGCAGAGGATTCGGAGTCTTGCCTTCCTGGCCTGCATATTTGCCTGAAGTGGCTCGAATTCCGATTGATCAGTGTCTGGTCAGCAAACAATTGGAGGTGGTTGATTTGCATTTGGGAACACCTGTAGGTTCAGATCACCTGCCCATGGTTATTTCTTTGCGTTTTCCTGTCAATACAGAAATTCAGCGCTGAATAATCTGGATAAATTTGTCTGGATTTGGCATAATGAGCTTAATGAGTTTGACTGAGGTAGATGCAATGAGCCAAGTTTCAAGTGAAACCACAACCGGGGTGATTCTAACCGATCCCAGTAAAATGCCTCCTTTGGTGCAGGTGACGCCCAAAGCCCTAACTGAAATTCAACGTTTTCTCTCGCGTCAGGACAATGCCCAACTGGGAATTCGTCTGGCGGTCAAAGGCGGTGGCTGTTCTGGGCTTTCCTATCATTTGGATTACGATGAACCCAAAGAGCGCGATCATATTCTCGAACAAGCGGGAATCAAAGTCTTAATTGATCGTAAAAGTGCGATCTATCTCAAAGGCATGACCTTGGATTTCAACGATGGTCTAAATGGACGGGGTTTTAAATTTATCAATCCCAATGCCAGCAATACCTGTGGCTGTGGTGAATCGTTCTCCGTTTAAGTTGAAAGTCTCAACTGGGTCTGGATTTTTTGTTAAGCTGGAGCGTCTTGATTTAATCAGAAAGTGACGCTTCAGATGTCTCAAATTTTACCTCAGTATTTGATGTTACCCGGCCCAACGCCTCTTCCTCAAGCCGTTCTTCAGGCCCTTTCTGGGCCCATGATCAATCACCGTGGCCCAGAGTTTGCCGAATTATTCCGCGAAATTGAAGCAGGTTTAAAATGGGTCTTTCAAACCCAGCACAGGGTTTTGATGCTGACGGGTTCTGGTACAACGGGCATGGAAGCGGCTTTGACGAACCTGTTTTCTCCTGGCGATAAAGTTTTGGCTTTGAGCAATGGTTCCTTTGGGGAACGCTTTGGTCAAATGGCAGAGATTTACGGTCTTGAAGTCGAGCGTCTGGCCTATGAATGGGGTGAGATCGTTTCTCCCCAGGCACTGTCTGCACGACTTGAAGCCGATACACAAAAACAGATCAAAGCTGTGCTTGTGGTTCACAATGAAACTTCTGCAGGGGTATTGAATCCTCTGCGTGAATTAAGTGAAATCATTTCACGACATGGGGCCCTGAGTATTGTCGATGCTATTTCCAGTTTGACTTCGACGCCGGTTCAAATGGATGAATGGCAATTGGACGTGGTCTTGGGGGCTTCGCAAAAAGGCTTGATGGTGCCTCCAGGACTTGCTTTTGTGGCACTTAGTCCAAAAGCCTGGGTAGCTCATCGCAGCGCAGAATTGCCGCGTTTTAGCCTGGATTTTTCGGTGACGCTGGAATACGCCGAACAGGGCTGGACTCCCTGGACTCCCCCGATTTCAATTTTTCATGGTTTGCGCGTGGCCTTGGCGATGATGCGTGAAGAGGGGCTGGAAGCGATCCAGGCCCGACATTTGCTTTTACGCAATACGGCTCGAGAGGGTTTAGAGCAGTTGGGTTTACGCTTAATGATTGAAAATCCAGACCATGCTTCCTGTTCAGTGACACCTGTTTATCCACCAGAGGGCCTGTCAGCAGATTTGATCCGCTCCCATCTTCACCAACACTACAATATGGTTTTGGGCGGGGGGCAACGAAAATTGACAGGGCAAATATTTAGAATTGGCCATTTGGGCTATCAGTTTCAACCCACGATTTGGGCGGTTTTGCAGGCGCTTGAAGCAGCCCTGAGTCAATTACAAAAATCTTAAACTGAATAGACTCGGTTTTTGTTGATTTTCTGAAGCTTGGGGTAAGATAGAGCATGAGTGCTGAGGCGAGAAATCGCTGCCGTGAACCAGCACTCATTTTAAACCCTTGAACCGCTTGGGCTTCGGTTTTCAGCTGTGAATGAGATCATGAACCCCGATCTTTCCTTTGCTATACTGAGCATATCAAGCCGGATTTTCAAGAGGTATGTCATGCGTAAAGATCAGAAAGTCTCCATATTGGGAGCACCACTCGATTTAGGAGCCGGTCACAGAGGCGTAGATGCCGGGCCATCAGCGTTTCGAATTGCAGGCTTGGTGAATGCCATTCGTGAAATGGGCTTTGAGGTCTGTGATGAAGGCAATATCACGGTGCAAATTCCTGAGGCCTCTGAAATAGGTCAGAAAAATGCACGTTTCCTAGAAGAGATTACCCAAGCCTGTCAAATTCAATACGATCGCGTTTTTGAAATCATGCAGAAAGGCCATTTCCCTTTGGTCTTGGGTGGCGATCACAGTATTGCAATTGGAACTATTGGCGGTATCAGTGCCTTTTATCATGAAAAAGGTCAGGAAATTGGTGTGATTTGGATTGATGCCCACGCCGATATGAATACCCCAGACACTACGCATACCGGGAATATTCATGGCATGCCCATGTCAGTCTGTTTGGGCATGGGAGCACCCGAGTTGGTAAATTTGGGCGGATTCGCTCCCAAAATTCGACCTGAAAAGGTTGTCATTATCGGCTTGCGCGATGTCGATGTCGAAGAGAAGAAAATTGTGCGTGAGAGCGGTGTTCATGCCTATACCATGACCGATATCGATGAAAAAGGCATGCCGGCGATTATTCGTGAAGCGATTGAGATTGCGGGAATTGGAACCGCAGGAATTCATCTCTCCTTTGATTTTGATGGCTTGGACCCCAAAATTGCACCGGGCGTAGGCACCCCTGTCAAAGGCGGTATCAAATACCGCGAAGCACATCTCTTAATGGAGAAAATCGCGGGGACAGGGCGTTTGATCGGCATGGAAATGGTGGAGTTAAATCCCATTTTGGATATGGGCAATCAAACCGCTGAATTGGGTGTGGAGTTGATTCAATCGGCCTTTGGCAAGCGAATTCTTTAATTTGCTTGGAGATCTTCTCCCCTTTTTCACAGTGAGCAGGCTATAATAACCTCCCACTCTGAAATTCGGAAAACAAAATGACTATACACTATCATCGTTTAGAAACGCTCTTGGAAATCTATGATCAACCAGCAGATTTGCCTGTAGAGGATCAAGCCTTGCTTGAAAGAGCCCGCGCTGCTGCAGTGAATTCTTATTCCCCTTATTCCAATTTCAAAGTGGGTGCAGCAGCACGTTTGGCCACTGGGCAGGTGCTCTCTGGCAGCAATCAGGAAAATATTGCCTATCCTTCGGGGCTCTGCGCTGAAAGCATTATTATGTTTGCTGCCGGAGCGGAGTATCCGAACGATGCGGTTGTGACCCTTGCCGTAACTACCATTTCAGGGCCTGAAGACAGTCAGGAACTGGTCACTCCCTGTGGGGTTTGTCGTCAGGTGATTGCTGAATACCGCAACCGGCATGGTCACCCGATTCGGATTATTATGCAGGGAAAACAAGGCCCCGTCTATGTGGTTGCAGATATTCAAGGGCTTTTGCCATTGATGTTTGAGAATGCCACCGTGAAAAAAAACGAGCCCGCTGCACTCTGAAATTTGTGCGCTGAATCACCGTATTCAGTCTTGCCATCTGCGCTTCTTAAGCTGGATAATGAAGCACATGAGTCCATCCATTATTCTTATCAACGGTACTTCAAGTGCTGGTAAATCCTCGTTAGCACGTACTTTTCAGGCCCTCAGCAATCACCAATGGGTTCGCCTTTCGATTGATGATTGCTTTCGTGCCTTTCCTGCTGGAGCCACCTTGCATACGGTTCCCTATGAACGCCTGCGCAAGGTTTTTTATCAGAATCTGGCACTTTGGGCCTCTGAGGGGTTTGACCTGGTGATTGATACGGTTTTTGAAGAGCCTGCCTGCTTAGAAAAAACCTTGAAATTTCTGGCGCCTTATCAGGTCTGGATGGTGGCGCTTCACTGTCCGCTCGAAGAACTGGAGCGCAGAGAACAGATGCGGGGAAACCGTCCGCTTGGTCTGGCCCGTTCTCAATTCAAAACGGTACATAGCTATTGTGATTATGACTTGGAGCTCAACAGCCATACTGCCAGTGTTGAAGACAATGCGATGGCTATTGCGGCCCAGCTTCAACAGGCTCCCCGTATTTTCAATGCGCTTTGTCAGGATGCCTTGTCTCAAAACCTGGTTTCAGGTGTGCGAAAAGCCAGCTAATAGCCGCTTTCCCCGAGCATTTGTGAACTCTGGCTGCGTTGGGTGCCCCCGCCCAAAGTCAGATTAAAATAGAGCCCCTGATTGCTCAAATTGGGCAAATTGGTCCCTCCCAGAATGCGCCGATTGGCTTCCCATTGGGTGGGAGAGGCCACAAACAGATAGCCCAGTTTGAGCCCCACCAAAAGACCGCTGGCATTTGCGGGATCGCCATTAAAATCAATCATATAATCTGCACCCAGACCAATATCCAGCACCACCTGATTGGAATCCATGCGGCTGATTTCTTCTGTACTCGAAAGCCCAAAGAGTTTGTTTAAACTGCTGGAGCCACTCACAGAAATATTGCCTGAACCAATTCCCAACATGGGATAAAGGCTGAAATTCTGGTCGCTATAGACCAGATAGCCCAGATTAAACAGGCCATAGCCACCATTCACAGATAAAATTTCACCAGTGGCATTGGCGGTTCTGAAGCCACTCAGGGCGTAACCAGAACCCCCCAAAATGATCCGATCGAGAATCAGATGGGCTCCGCCCCCCTGACTCAGAAATGTCCCCGATAGGTTGGTATAGCCTTGGGTTGCGGTTGCTCCGTTAAAAGAACTCGTATCGAGAAAAGAGAAGCCCGGGCTGTACCAGGCTTTTGCCCCCTGAAAGACTTCGAGATTAAAACTGGGTTCGGCCTGCGCTTGTGAGGTAAAACTGAGCAGGGCGAAGCTGATTCCGAGAGCCCATAAACGTCCTTGACGACTTAATTTCATGCAATCCTCCTGAGGGTCAATGTTAAGCATGACGAAAGCGAGGAGGCTTGAGTTCCCGTTTCTCTCGTCTCAGCCCCCCTTGCCATGCCCTGCCGATGCCCGTCACAATGAAGTAAAAACGAAAGTGCTGATTTGCCATGAAACATTTGCTGGCCTTGACCCTGACCACTTTGCTGAGCCTGCCTGCTGTTGCGCAGGCTGCGCCTTTTGAATTAGAGCCCGGTCATTGGAATCCGGATCTGCGTATCCGCCTGGAAAAACTGCTGACAAGCAATAGTTATGCCGGAAAAAAAGTCGTTTTGGATTTTGACAATACCCTCGTCAGTCGTGATATTGGCGAAGCGACTTTTGCACAATTGGAGCGCAAGGGCAAGATCAAACGCAGCCCAGCCTTGGAGGCGATTTCCCCAGCTTTTTTTATGGGCGGAAAAAATATTTCTTTGGATACGAGCATTGACCTTGCCGCCTATTATAATCAACTCGCGGATCTGGATTCTCACCCCCAGGACGTGACGGCGGCTGCCAATTCCTATGCCTGGATGGTTCAGGCCATGCAGGGTTTGAATCCCACTGAAGTGATTGAAGCTACCCGTGAAGTGTATGGCAATAACCGGGCTGAAAGCGATCGTAAGACAGGCCAGGAAACCCGCGTAGAAGCTTCTCCTGGCAATACTACCTACCGCGTGCCCTTTTTCAACCCTGAAATTGTCGATTTTGTCGGCCAGTTGATTCGCCATGGCTATGATATTTATGTGGTTTCAGGTTCAAATGTCTGGACTGTGCGCTATATGGTGACCGTGGAGCTGATGAAGCGTATCAATGAAAAATTGGGCACCCAGTTTGTTTTCCCTGCCGATCATGTGATTGGGGCTTCAGTGCTTTTGCGCGATAAACGCACGGGCCGTCTGGTGAAAGATCCTTGGTTGGTCAGAGAAAACAAACGCTATCAAGAGCAAGACCCCAATGAACTGAATCAATATGAATTGACCAATCAGGTGGTTTTTCCTTTGACGGGATTTGCTGGCAAAGTGGCCAATATTATCCAATACATTACCGGCCCCAATGAGCGTCCCTTTTTAGTGGCGGGTGATTCCAGCGGAGATTTTGCCATGTTGCAGTCGGCACAATACCGGCTTTGGTTTGCCCGGCTTGAAAAAAAAGCATACCAAGAGGCGCTCAGCCGCTTGATTGTTAAACCCGAGCAATCGACCTGGCTGGTACAGCCGGTTTTAACCACCCGGCGGCCGGGTTTGATTCAGAACCGCGCTGAATTGGATAAAATAGTCAAGCAACCAGGAGAAACATTGCAAGCTGAGCCCTTACTCGCGTCTCTGAAAATCTGGTCAGAAATGGGGCTATACCGTGACTAAAACAATCCTTGGCTTGGGATTGGCGTTCTGTTTGGTTGGGCCTGCTGGAGCAGAAACAAAAAAAATGACGGATCCCTTGGCTTTTGCTCGGAATCTCCCTTTGGCCCGTCAAGCCTGTTATTATCAGGCCAAACCTGATTGGGACAGTGGGGTGACCCATCACATGATCCGGGGAAATGAACGCTACCGCGACTGTATGCTCAACTTGGCCGAAGAGATGCTCAAGCGCTATTATCCGGCCCAGGCTTTTCAAAAAACCAAGCCCCGTGAGATGTTGCTTGCTATTTTAAAACCCATGGGGCAGATGGCCTATCTGGTGCAAAATGACCTCAAGGCCTGTGCCCCCACCTGCGGTACGATGTGGCAGGTGGCAGCCAGTGGGAAAGAGGCGCAGTATTTGGAAGGGTTTTTGCAGGATCTGGCTGAGCGGGTTTTGAATGAATCTGAAGCTGCACTTTTGACAGAAGACCCGCAATGGCAGGCCTGTTGGAAAGATCCCGCTAAATGCCCGAAACAGTTCAAATGACAAAAATGAAGTGACTGAAGCCCTCTTTTGCAGGGGGTGGGTCGTCAAGCACTCTCTGCTTAAAGGTTTTAATTCCTTGGCGATCGACTTTAGTCTCTAGCCACTTCTGGGTTAAGATGAATACATTTGAGAAGAAACCAAGGATAGCAGCATGAGTTATAATCACCAAGAAATCGATGCAAAATGGCAGCAATATTGGGCTGAAAACAAAACCTTCAAAACCGAAAGCCTGGGAGATAAACCCAAGTACTATGTCTTGGACATGTTTCCCTACCCTTCAGGTCAAGGTTTGCACGTAGGCCACCCCAAGGGCTATGTGGGCAGTGATATTATTGCACGTTATAAGCGCATGCGTGGCTTTGATGTGCTGCATCCCATGGGGTGGGATGCCTTTGGTCTGCCCACTGAGCGCCAGGCCAATAAAGAGAGCCTGCATCCCGCTGAGGTCACCCGCCGCAATACCGATACCTTTCGCAAACAATTGCAAAAAATCGGCTTGGGCTATGATTGGGATCGTGAAATCAATACCAGCCAGGTGGATTATTACCGTTGGACCCAGTGGATTTTTCTCAAACTCTATGAAAAAGGTCTGGCCTATCAGGCTGAGTTGCCTGTCAATTGGTGCCCGGCCTTGGGCACGGTGCTGGCCAACGAAGAGGTCAAAGACGGCGTCTATGTAGAAACCGGTGACCCGGTTGAAAAGCGCATGATGCAGCAGTGGATGCTGAAAATTACGGCCTATGCTGATCAATTGCTCGATGATTTGGATACGCTGGATTGGCCTGAAAGTCTGAAAGAAATGCAGCGCCATTGGATTGGCAAAGCTGAAGGCGCACGCGTGCGCTTTCAGGTCGCGGATCAGGATTCTGCCTTTGATATCTTTACCACCCGTCCAGATACCCTGTTTGGTTGTACCTATTGTGTTTTAGCGCCTGAGCATCCTTTGGTTCCCCAATTGACCAGCCCTGCGCAAAAAGCGGCGGTAGAAGCCTATATCGAAGAAACTTCCAAGCATACTGAACGCGAACGCATGACCGAGTCGAAGAAAACCGGTGTGTTTACCGGGGCCTATGCGATCAATCCCGTCAACCATCAGCAGGTGCCAATTTGGATTGCCGATTATGTGCTGGCGAGCTATGGAACCGGTGCGGTTTTTGCCTGTCCAGCCCATGATGAGCGCGATTGGGAGTTTGCCAATACCTTTGATTTGCCTTTAATTGAAGTGGTTCAGGGCGGAGATGTGCATGAAACGGCTTATACCGGTGATGGCCCCCATGTGGATTCAGAATTTTTGGATGGTCTGAATATTGCCGATGCCAAAAAAGCGATCATTGCCTGGCTCGAAGCGCATGGCCATGGCGAAGGCCAAATCAACTACCGTCTGCGCGATTGGCTCTTCAGCCGCCAGCGCTACTGGGGAGAGCCGATTCCTGTCGTGCATCTTGAAGATGGCACGGTGATGGGACTTTCCAGTCAGGATTTGCCGATAGAACTGCCCCATCTGGATGATATCAATCCCACTGAAGACGGGCAGCCCCCTCTGGCCCGTGCGGGTGCGCAATGGCGCGAAGTGACCCTGCCCGATGGGCGCAAAGGTCTGCGTGAAACCAATACCATGCCCCAATGGGCGGGTTCCTGCTGGTATTATCTGCGCTTTATAGATCCCCAGAACAATGACGCTCCCTGGGACCCGACCCTCGAAAAACGCTGGATGCCTGTTGATCTCTATGTGGGCGGCACTGAACACGCCACCTTGCATTTGCTCTATGCCCGTTTCTGGCACAAGGTGCTCTATGATTTGGGGCTGGTTTCAACCAAAGAACCCTTTCAACGCCTGTTTAACCAGGGCAAAATTCAAGCCCGCAGTTACCGTGATTCGCGGGGCAAATATTATTATCCTTCAGAGGTTGAATGCCGCAGTTATACAACGGCTAAGGGCGAAACCCAAGAGCAGTGGTTTGTCAAAGGCAGCGATACGCTTTTGGAAACCCGCGTTGAAAAAATGAGCAAAAGCAAACACAACGTGGTCACCCCTGACGAAACCATTGAAGTCTATGGTGCGGACTCCCTGCGTCTTTATGAGGTCTTTATGGGGCCACTTGAAGACAATGCCATCTGGCAAACTGAAAACATGGCAGGGGTACGCCGTTTCCTGGAACGGGTCTGGCGCCTGTATTTCCCTGAAAAAGAAGTTCCCGCCGAGTCAGAGTTTCCTGAAGAACTGGAACGCCTTTTGCACAAAACGATCCAAAAAGTTGGCGAAGATTTGGATGCCATTCACCCCAATACTGCGGTCAGCACGATGATGATTTTTGTCAACGAAGCCACCCGGATTGGCTATTTGCCCGAATCCATGAAGCCTATTTTTGCAAGGATTTTAGCTCCTTTTGCTCCCCATCTGGCCGAAGAGTTTTGGGCCAGCCTGGGCCATTCAGAAAGCATTGCCAAGGCCGAATGGCCAGTCTATGATCCTGAAAAACTGATTGAACGCAATATTGAAATTCCCGTTCAACTCAATGGCAAGCTGCGGGGCGTGATCAACGTGCCGGTTGGCGCTGATGAAGCCAGTGTCAGAGCCATTGCCGAGGCCGATGAGGCGATTCAGAAACACCTGGAGGGTGTGCAGGTGGTGAAGGTCATTCACCGCGTGGATCGCATGCTCAATTTGGTTGTGAAATAAGGTTTTAGAATTTTGAAAGGCCGGGGGTGATTGCACCCCCGGCCTTTATGTTTCAGCAGGCTTTTCAAACTCTGAAAAGCTAGGCTCTGCTTAAAACCACCCGATAATGTGCTTTTCCTTCGCGAACCCGATCCAAGGCGGCATTGATTTCTTCAAAGGGAAAAGTCTCTACCACAGCTTCTACCTGGTGCCGATTGGCAAAATCCAACATTTTTGCAATCGTATCGGGGCTGCCCACAGGCGAGGCAGAAACAGAGCGTTGGCCGCCCATCAGTGAAAAGACACTGATATCCAAGGGTTCCAGGGTGGCCCCTACAAAATGCAGGCGTCCGCGTGGGCTCAGGGTGCTGAGGTAGAGGTTCCAATCCAGTTTGACATTGACTGTGGAGATGATCAGATCGAAACGACCTGCTGCACTGGCGATTTCTTCGGGATCGCGTGAATTCAGGGCATGGTGTGCGCCCAAAGCGTGTGCCTCGGTTTTTTTCGCAGCACTTGAAGTAAAGGCCGTCACTTCGCAGCCCCAGGCATTTAAAAACTTCAAGGCCAAATGCCCCAATCCGCCAATGCCGATCACGGCCACCTTGTCTGTGGGTTTAATTTCAAATTGCACCAAAGGGTTAAAAACGGTAATGCCCCCGCAAAAAAGCGGGCCTGCTTTGCTGATATCAACGCCTTCGGGAATTGGAATCACCGCATTGGCCGCAGCCCTGACCTTGTCTGCAAAGCCGCCATAATGCCCGACAATCGTGGCTTGAGAATGACTGCAGAGATTGTGGTCTCCACTCCGGCAGAAGGCACATTGATTGCAATAGCCTGCATGCCAACCCAATCCTACGGTTTGGCCGATTTGAAGACCCTTGACCTCTGCGCCGAGAGCGGCAATTTTACCCACCACTTCATGCCCAGCTACCAACGGGTACTGGCTAAAGCCCCATTCGTTGTCGATGACTGAAACATCACTGTGGCAAACGCCGCAGTAGAGCACCTCGATTTCGACCTGGTCTGCGGGCAAGGGGCCGGGGTCGTAAGCAAAGGGTTGGAGTGGAGCTTTGGGTTCAAAAGCAGCGTAGGCATTGATCATGGAGGATACCTTTTTTTATGTGTGTTGTTCTAAGGGTGAAGTTAATTTTATTATTTTGAGCTTAACACAGGATACAGTCTGCTTGCTTTCCTCTGGCTGTTTCCTTTGTTTGAATCATCTTTTTGTGAATTAGCATCTCGAAGACTTTGGCTTGAGTTGATAAGTATCAAGCGAATGAACCGTATTCATCAATGTGCTTTGCTTTTATGAGGGCTATGCTGAAATCAAAGCAATACAAAGGAAGCATCAAGATGTTTCACTCTCGGCGAGTTCAACGGATATTTCTTACGCTTTCACTTTCACTTACTCTGGCAGGCTGTTTTGATACTGTGAATGGCATGAACGGCGCTTTGCCCACCTCCCCATCCAACCCATCCGCAGGCAATAATCCCCTTTTGGCAGGCAACACGGTGCAGCAAGCGATCCGACCTGCGACGGGAGCCGTTCTTGAAGACCTCAAAGACGTTTCGGGTGAATACGAGCTCTCATTTTCTTCAGAACAGTTGCAAGAGCAAACGATTAGGTTTCAACTGGATGCCAAGTCTTTGCCCTCTCAACTTGCCTTAAGTGATTTTCAGCTGGAGCGCTTTGATGAAAACAGTGGAAATTGGATCGCTGAAGGGATTCTCGCAGGTTGGGATCCCAATCTGAAACAAGTTGCTTTTGAAGTGAAAAATCCCCTGCTCGAAAATTTTTCAACGGCGCTGATTAAATTGGTCAAATACCGGATTCGGGTCTATCTTTTCAGCAATGCGGTGACGGTTAAAAATCCTGATTCAGATTTTCGGATCACCTATTATCCCAGCCATTACGGTTATAAAGCCAGTGTAAAGAAAGATGCTGACTGGAATGGTTCAGGCTTGAATGCTGAACCTGATATTCCCAACTATATTGAAGACCTCGATAAGGCCTTGAATGAGGCTTATCAAAGCTTGCTTGAACTGAAAGACGGAAGCGGCAATCCGCTGTTTAAAAAACTGAAAACCCCAATCGATCTCAATGTGCTGGACACGGGGACGGATCTTGGCAATTCTCCCCTGGGAGGCCCCGCTACTATTTCCGCTAAATCCATCACCTCTTGGCAGGATATGCGCCAGACAGTGGCCCATGAACTTGTACATGTTTTACAGGGCCAGTATTACTCTCTTTGGGGCCTGTTCACCGGGCGTGCCAATCAATGGTTTATTGAAGCTTCAGCCCAGTATTTTGCTGCACGGGCTTTAAATCTGAACAGTGCTGAGCGTTCAGATTTTTTCAGCGATGGTGCAAAAAATATTGAACACTATCTGAGTGTACCCATTTTGGCCAGTGATGCCCGGAGTTATTATGCCCTGGGGCATTTCTTTGACTGGGCCACAGCCCAAACCCGTGAATCATTGATACCCGATATCCTGAAAACCAGCTCTGTCAGAGATTCCAGGGCCCTCAACAGTCAGCTTCAGGCAACACAAGCTTTTAACAGTTTGGGAGATGCCATTTATCAATACGGCAGATTTTTGGTTACACATCCCGAAGCCGATGCCCAATTTGCCCTCGCGACTAAAAATGCCATGCGCAGCATGGCGCGTAATTTTTTAGATAAGCCCACCACCAATCTGATCAATCAAAATATATATTTGCCTTTTAAGCGTGAACTGCCTGCCTTGGCCTCTAATTATCTGGCAGTCTATGCCACTGAACTCAGCGGGGATAATCTTTTGGTGATTGCAGCCAAAGAAAAAAACAGCGAGATTGAAACACTGGCGTTTGCAAATCCTGCTACTGTTTCTGCTGAATATCAGAAAAAACAGGCAGTGGATCGCAATACCTCTCTTTACACTGAAAACAGCTTGAGCGTGCCTCATTTTGGCAAAGATCAGCCCAATAAAGGCTTTGAAATTTTTCTCAGCAATACTTCACTGACTGAAACTGCCAAAGCTGATTTTGAACTCTATTTTTTGCGGCCCCCCAAAATTCTTGAAATCAAAGAAGGCAGTGTGAAATGGGATCTTTCTGCACTTGCAGATTTGCCCCATGAAAAAATAAAAGGGTATTCGGTTTATATCGGCAGTACAGCTCTTAAACGGGAAATTCCCCTTGAAGAAGGCAAAACAGAGCAAGCGTTTAGCCATCAGGATATTCACCCCAATTCAGAGGTTCGGGTGACCATGACCGATCTACTGGAACATGAATGGCCTGAGCCGATACAAGAAAAGTTGGAAATCAAACTAAAAAACATTGCTTTCAATAATTTTGTAAGTACGCCCAATCCTGATACTCCCGAGATCATTACCCGCAGTGTGGGCAAGGACACAGGCGGAAGTCTTTCCTTTGATACCGAGGTGGTTGGAACCTCCAACCAGGCAATTCAATGGCAACTGGCTCGGATCGGCACCGGTGGGACGAATTCTCTCAGCAAAGCAACACCCGTGTTTGACCCAGGCTTAAGTGCAATAGGAAGCTTTGAACAAACGGGGAATCATGTGGTCTTTAACGCCAAACCGGGTCTCAAAGGGATCCAGTTTTTTTGGATTGTGGGGACTGCTTTGGCGGATCCCTCGGTGCGTTTTATGTTTGTGGTTGAACTATGGGGTGATTTACAATCATGATGCCCTCTTGAGCCAGGTCATGATTTCAGCCAGGGTAATACTGCGTCTCAGGAGTTCTGGTGGGATGTCTCGTCCGCTCAGTTTTTCCAAGCGTGAGCGAAATTCGACTGCCAAAAGGGAATCAAACCCCAGACTGTCTAAGGGTGTATCCGGGTTGATTTTTGAAAGGGGAATGCGCAACATTTCAGCAATTTGTGCCTGGAGTGTTTCCTGTTTGAGTTCTTTCACAAGCGATGGAGCTGATTCTATAACGGAGCTGGTTTTAAGGGGGTACAAAGATTTTTTCCAAACTTGGGATGCCTGAATCACCAGTTCCGCTGGAGTGTTTAAACGTAAGATGGAGGCCAGTTTGCCTAGGTTGTGGTTGCTGAGATTCTCCAAAGCCAATTTTGACCAGCTTTCAGGCCAGTCTTGAGCGGCGGCGGGCCATGAAAATGTAGAGAGATCCATGCTTTTGGCTTGAATGGGGATCCAGATTTGAGTTGACTCAAGCCCTTCCAAGGCGTCAACAGAAGGCCAGAGCAGGGAATCAGAAAGGGATTCAAGCCAAAGTAAAACCCGATAGCCTCTCGTCGGCAGTTCAGGCAGATTTTTTGCCAAAACCTGCCACTCCTGGGTACTTTGAAAATTCAGTTGCCAGCCCTCTGGAAGCGAGGCTAAAACTTCGGCCTGACGTAAATGCACACAGGGAATGCCCTGACTTTCGAGCAAAAGCGCAAGCGTTTTTCGCAATGTGTCTGAACCACCAGTCAAAAGACAACTCTGGGGGGGAGGGCCTTTGGGCGGGGAGAGCGGCTGCCAATTTTCGCCTGTTTGTTTGGGCTGAGCCGTTGGTTGCACGCGAAGGGGTTCAGGAGATATGGGGGGCTCTAACCAGTAGTTCTGGTGGTTCCAGGGGCTGGGAGGCAAGGGCAGGGGTGGAAATTTTGGCTGTAGGGCTCGCCCATTCAAATCGGAGCCCTGGCACCAAACTTCAGCCAAACTGTGCAATAAATTTTCTTTCTCCGCTTGGTTTCTACGCCCCAGAGCGCAGGCAAAGACACCCTGTTCTCGCAGAACAGGGCTGAGCAGAGCGTGGGGACTGATTTCAAGAAAATGGGCAAAACCCGCTTGGTTTGCCTTTTGAAATGCCTGGTAAAACAGGACGGGTTGACGCAGATTTTGAGCCCAATAGGGGGCCTTCAGTTCAGGGCCACTCAATATTTCAGCTGTCACGGTTGAAAACAGAGGAACCTGGCCTACTTTCGTCTCAATGGAAGTTAATGTGTTTTCAATCTCAGGAAGCAGAGCGTCTACCTGGGGGCTGTGCGAAGCCATGCTGACGGCAACTGGGCGGGCCAGGCGCTCCTGAGCCTCTAATTGGGCCTGCAAGACATTCAGGTCAGTTGTGGGGCCTGCCATGACTGTTTGGTTGGGGCCATTTGAAACGGCTCTGACCAAACCCTCTTTTTCCCAATCCTGGGCTTCATTCCAGCTCATATCCGTTAAGAGCATGCTCTGACCGGGGGGAAGGCTTTGCATCAGTCGGCTGCGTTCAGCAATAATTCGGGCGGCATCCTCAAGGCTGAGCATGCCGGCCAGATGGGCTGCGGCGACTTCGCCCATGCTGTGGCCGATCATGGCGCTGGGGATCAGTCCCCAGGCCATTAAAAGACGACCCATGGCAATCTGCCAGGCGCACAATAGGGGTTGAATCTCAGCGATTTTGTCGCTCTGCCAGCTCTGCAAAAGATTTTCCAAACCTTCAGGAAACCAGGGGCGAAAGGCTTCAGAACAAGCGGCAAAGGCCTTTGCAAAGATTGGCTCGTTTTGAAGCAGTTCAGATCCCATGCCTTGCCATTGTCCCCCTTGCCCTGGAAAAACCCAGACCCACTTGGGGGCCGTTTTTGCTTCGCGAGGCTCCACATGGGCCAAGGCCTCGTTTAGACTTTGCAGATCCGCTGCGACACCTGCCCAGCGCCAGGGTCGCGTTCGACGCTGGCTTAAGCTGCTGGCCAGTTGGGCCAGCGGAGGCTCAGCACTCAGACTGTTTTGAAGTTTCTGGGCATAGTCTTTCACTTGCTCTGAGCTGTCGGCGCTCAGTTGAAACAGCCAGGGGCCAGGGGAGTTGGGTTGGGGAAGCGCGGGGGCCTGTTCAAGGATCAGGTGGGCATTGCTGCCGCTGATGCCAAAACTGCTCAAGGCTGCTCTGCGGGGCTCTGGCGCAGACCATGTCTGCGCTTGCTGCGGAAATTGCAAGGGCCCGAGATAATTCAGCAGGCGGGGGTTCAGGGGCAGGCCCTTTAAATTGGCAGGAATGATCCCTTTTTGAAGCACCAAAAGGGTTTTGAGCAAACCGGCCATGCCAGCTGCGGCTTCCAAATGTCCCACCACTGATTTGGCTGCGCCAATCCAGAGAGGCTGATCGGCTGGGCGTTCTCCGTACACCGCGTGAATGGCGTTGACTTCAATCGGATCTCCCAGGGGGGTGCCGGTACCATGTGCTTCGAGAAATCCGATTTGATGGGGGTGTAGGCCTGCCAGTTCCAGGGCTTGTTTGAGCAGTTTTTGTTGAGAGCGGCCATTGGGGGCGGTCAGGCCCTGGCTGCGGCCGTCATGGTTGACGGCACTGGCTTTGATAATACCCCAAAGGGGTTCCTGGGAAGCCTGGTGCTCATCCAATCGTTTGAGGATCAGGGCGGCTCCCCCTTCTGACCTTACATAACCATTGGCTTGGGCACTGAAAGAGCGACATTCTCCTTCGGGCGAGAGGGCATTGGCCTGAACAAAGGCTTGGGTTAAATCCTCGCTTAAAATCAGGTTGACCCCTGCCACAATTGCCATCGAAATTTCACCATTGCGCAAACTTTGACAGGCTTGGTGAATCGCGGTCAGGGAAGATGAACAGGCAGTGTCAATGGTCAGGGCAGGGCCTTCGGTACCCAGCAAGTAGGCAATTCTTCCGGCCGCTACACTGAATGCTGAACCTGTGACGCTGGTGCCATCCCGGCTTTGTGGGCCGCCAAACAGGCTGCGCTGGGCATAATCACTGCCTGATAAAGCGACAAAGATGCCTGTTTCGCTGCCTTCTAAACTGGTTGGCAAAATCCCAGCCTGCTCCAAGGCTTCCCAGACCAATTCCAATAAAATCCGCTGTTGGGGATCCATGCTTTCGGCCTCACGGGCAGAAATGCCAAAAAATTCAGCATCAAATCCTGCCACCTCATTCAAATAGCCCCCCCTTAAAAGTCCTTTGCTTTCTTCAAAGCGCTCGAGGGGTGGGGAGCAAAGCGCATCATGGTTTTGATTGAGCGTTTTCCAATAGCTTTCAGGATCCTGGCTTTCGCCCGGAAAACGACACGACATGCCCAAGATTGCGATCGGTTCCTGTTGGGCTTTGCGAGAGGGCACAGGGGCGTGATCTGCGGGTGAGAGCAAAGCCGGTACCAACTGTTTCAAATTGGGAAAATCCCAAAGCAGAGAGGGAATCAGCTTGCGATTCAGTTTTTCTTCGAGATCGGCATGCAGTCTCACAGCCAGGGCCGAATCCAGGCCCAAGGCCTGTAGGGGCGTTTCAATACTGAATGATTCAAGGGTGCCTGTGAGTTCAGTGGCCAGCCATTGCCGAATCCAAGCTTCGAGTTCTGATTTTGGAAGCTCTGCGCTCTGGCTGAAACTGGGCAAGGTAGGCGGCGTTTGGAGGGGCTGGGTTGCAGGCCATTGATAAACCACTTCCCAGCCGGGTTTTGACTTTTTCAGTTCCGCTTTGCAGGCCTGTCGCATCAATTTACCACTCGAGGTTTTGGGCAGGCTGCCAGGCGCCAGAAAGATGATTTTGCGGGGACTGACTTCAAATTCGGCTTCAATCGCACTTGAAATGGCAAGGGCAAGATCTTCACAGGCTTCAAAAGGCTGGCTGATTTCCTGAACAAGGCCCAAACTCTCTGTGGCTTCTCCCTCCAGCGCAACAGCGACCCCACAGCCTGGGCGTATCACAGGAAAACGGGGTCTTAGGCTGTCAATGCATCGTTCCAAATCGTGGGGGTAAAGATTGCGCCCCCGAATAATAATCAAGTCTTTTAAACGACCTGTGACATAGAGCTCGCCTGCCTTCTGAAAGCCCAAATCCCCAGTGCGCAGCCAGGTTTCAGCACTGCCATCGTCCAAGTGGGCTTGAAATGCTGCTTGGGTTTCCTCTGCTCTGCGCCAATAGCCCTGGGCGATATGTGGCCCCCGCAACCAGATTTCACCCACCTGGTTTTCAGCCAAGGGCTGTCTGCTTTGCGGATTGACGATTTTGAGTTTTTCCTCTCCCCAGACCTGACCTGAGCCCACCAGCATCATGGCCTCGTGAGAATCTTCCTGCGCTGTTTCAATTCGGTTATTTTCAAACGCTGTCCGTGAAACCGCAAGACAAACCGGGCGTTTGCTGCGCAAACTGCCTGAAATAAAGACGGTGGCTTCTGCCATGCCATAGGCCGGATAGATCGCGTCTCTGGGAAAGCCTGCGGGTTCAAAATAGTCGAGAAAACGCATCAAGGTCTTGTACTGAACAGGTTCTGCACCATTCAAAACCAGTCTTAAACTGCTCAAATCAAGTTGGTCTCTCTCTTCGGGCTTGATTTTACGCACGCAGAGTTCAAAGGCAAAATTGGGGGCTCCGGTCGAAGTGGCCTTCCATTCACTGATCAATTTCAACCAGCGCAAGGGTTTGCGTAAAAAATCCAAGGGGCTCATGATCAGGGTTTTGCCCCCGATATACAGCGATTGCAAGAGGTGCCCGACCAAGCCCATATCATGGTAAAAGGGCACCCAACAGACCAGTGTATTTTCGCGCTCTCCGTGTTCGAAGGCGGTTTTGATCATTTCCATATTGGCGAGTAAATTGCCATGGCTGATCATCACGCCTTTGGGCACGCCTGTTGATCCCGAGGTGTATTGTAAAAAAGCCAGATCTTCTGGTTCCAGTTGGGGGGGGAACCAGGCTTGCGCCAGTTCAGGCTGAAGGCTGGCTGGCGTGAGCCAGTTCAAGCTCTGGAGGCTGGCCTGGCCAGAAGCCTGCAGCAATTGCATGGCCTGCTGATAAAAGGCAGGCAGGGTTAAAACCGCTTCTGATTCGGCATCAGCGATGATGGCCAACAACCTGCGCAGGCTGTGTTCTAAACGGTGAGGTTCTGGTGGGTAGGCAGGTACAGGCACCATACCTGCATACAGACATCCAGCGAAGGCCGCCATAAATTCTAATCCGGGAGGGAAAACCAAAAGGATCCGAGCGCCTGCTCCATGCCTTAAGCGCAGATTTTGGGCCCAAATTTTGGCCTGAAGATCGAGCTCCAGATAACTGTAACTTGCTGTGAGACTTTCTCCGTTTTCAAACCATCCCAGTGCCATCAGATCGGGATGGGTTTGAGCCCGCCAGCGCAAGAGCTCAACAAAATTTTGGGCTGGGGGTGGGATTTCTAGGTGCATTGTTTTACCTTGAACCTCTCACAGTTAAGTTCTGTGCTGTTACCACCCATCTGATCAAGAACCTTCTATGGCTTTGCGTAAATCCAGTAAACTTTGCTTCCAACTGCCTTCTGGATAGGCCTTGAGGGCATGCTCGATCAGTTTCAGGGCCTTGTTTTTATTGCCTGTTTTCCAATAGGCACGCGCCAGTTCGCGTGAGAGGGTTTGCAATTGATGATCGTTGATTTCTTTCTCACGTTCTGAGAGCAGGTGTTGTACCCGTTCAATCGTTTCAGCATAGAGATTTTTTTTGTTTAAGTCCTGCGCAAGATGGGTGGTAATGCTTGCAATTTCCTTGGCGGGTTTGTCGTAGGTCTCAGACGATTGGAAATAAAAATACTTATCCAGGGTATAGCGTTCTAAGTCGATGCGTTGGGCGTAGGCATCATAGGCAAAGACCATATAGTAGAGGCCTTTTACCACTGTTTCATCTTTGCTGGGGAAATCCAGAACGGCCTGTCGGGCGGCAATAAACATTTCTGCATCGGCTGAATTTCGGCTGGACTTGCAGCGCCAGAGCGTATTCAGCTCTTCTGCACTGCTCAAATGTGGAGCCATCACTTTTTCCCAGGCAAGCGGAATGGGAAAACGTTGTGAAAATTCTTTGCGAAAACTCTCTGCTTCAGCCGTTTTTTCTGCAGGCAGGTTGAGCAGGGGAACACCGAAACAAGCGTGCTGTACAGGTTTTGCTTCAGGTTTAGGTGATTTTGGAGCAAATAAATAGAGCAATCCTCCAAGCAGGCTTACCCCCAGAAGTGCGAAAACTCCTATTTTCATCGCCTTTTTCGAGGGCGCCTGCGCAGTGTTGCTTAGGCTTTCGGGCTCGGGCAAGCGCATGGTTTTGCCCTCTGCGACCTGTTCCAATGCATAAAGTGCTTCACGGGCTGAACGAAAGCGGTGGGTTAAGCGGGGATCGACCATGATTTTCAGCCAATTGATCATATGCCGTGAACAGGCAAGATATTCCTGGAATTGTAGATCATGACCGGACTGGGGCATTTCAGCGGGCGAGCGTCCACTGAGCATATGAATCATGGTCGCACCCAGACTGTACAAATCACTGGCAGGCTCTGCTTTTCCTGCGAATTGTTCAGGCGCCATATAGCCAAAGGTTCCAACAACAGTGCGTCCCCCTTCTGGATGCAGCAGATATTGGGCTGCGCCAAAATCTACCAAAGAGATGGTTTCATCTGCACTGCGCAATATATTAGAGGGTTTGATATCGCGATGAACCACAGGCGGATTTAAACGGTGCAGATAATCCAGCAAGGATAAAATTTGCCTGCCGATTTGAATCACCGCAGCTTCGGTGGGCCTCCAGCCCTTGTTTAACATTTGGGCAAGAGAAATTCCTGAAATTTTTTCAACGACTAAAAACAGTCGGGTTTCAGTTTCATCTCTAAAATGGTCGATCAGTCGCGGAATTCCAATATGATCCAGATTGGCGAGGGTCTGTGCTTCTCTTTCAAAAAGCTCAAGCCGTTTCCAATCATCGATTACTTCGATTTTAAGCTCTTTGATCACGACAAACTCATTGCGTTCAATATCGATGGCTGAATAGGTCGGGTTCAAAGGCGAAGGATTGAGAACGGCTTCAATCTGGTATCGGTTTTTTAATTTATCGTTGGGAACGAGATTCATGGCTGCTTTGTTTTAAGGCTGATCTGTTTGCCTGAGAGCAATTCTAAGCCCAAATGGGCCATGGCAAAGGCAGAGGATGCACTCCATAATTTTTGTTCGCGTTTTAAATCCAGATAGTGGAAGTGTTCAGGTGAAAAGCCAGCTTCAAGTAGGGCGGGAGTGGTGACCAATTGTTCGCCCAGGGCAAAGATCGCAAGATCCAGTTCGGGATCTATTTTGCCGAAACTTTCAATTGCCACAGCACTGATAGCTGCCGCCACTTTTTCAAGGATTTTTGCATAGAGAAAATCGCGAATTTCACGGATTTCATGATCATTCAAAAGATGGGGATCCAGCCCCACAAATTGGCAGATTTTTTCTCTGGCAATGACATGTGAAGGAAAGAGATTGTCGTAGGCGTGTTCTTCCATCAATTCTTGATCGGTGGTTTCTAACATCGAAAAAATCAGATCAGAACGGTAATTACGGGGCACGACCTGAAAACTGCCGCTGGATATTTCAACCCGATCACAGAGCATATGCAAAGGGATAATGGTCAGACCGTACCAATTGATACGCTGATGCTGGTATCTGAATTTGAGGTACTGATCCGGATCTTTTAAACCCACGGGATCTATTTGACCATCCAGGATCGGAATAATATCTGTGGTGGTGGTGCCTGTATCCAAAGAAAGTCCATAGCGGATCAGGCGGCGGGCCAGGTGAGCAGAGCCCACAAAATTGGTCAGCACAAAGCGGTATTTTTCAGATTTTGAAAGGGATTCAATTTGTTTGGCTGGGGTCAGGCTGGCATCTGCCGCAACGAAATAGACAGGGGTATCTTCAAAGGCTTTGAGCAGAATCTGGGCCAGATGATCAATCGAATCATGAAAAAAAGTATAGCTGTACGAGTGGCTGCTGCAGACCACCACCGCATCTAAATCCTCAAAATGGATGCCTTCTGAAGAGCAGTAATGGAGAATTTGCAAGGGCAGGCCATGTTGAAAATCAAATAGACGATTGTCAGTAAAAGGAAGGGGGAGCGATTTCCAGACAATATCTGAATTCTCCAGGGTCTCCTGAAAACGGATCAGACAAAGTTTGACTTTCGCGTTGCCGATATCAAGTCCGAGTACGAGCATTGAGTACCTCCATCCCTTGCCTCTATTTTAAGGGGGGGGGAGATGCGGGGCAAGTACCCCTCGCACGGCATCCACTTTTAATTCTTGAAGTTAATACCCCGCAGGGTGGCCGCCTTTGCGCGGATCGGAAGCACCTGCAATCTGCTGATTCTCCAGCAACAGGGCTTGAACTGTGCTTTCTGCGCCCGTGATTTCTAAATGGTGACCGTGTGCTTTTAAAACTTCGCGCACCTCCACAGGCATCCATTTTTCGATAAATAAACTGTCAGGCACCCATTGATGGTGGAAGCGGGGAGAGGAAACGGCTTCTTCAATATTCATGCCAAAATCAATTACATTGATCAGGGTGTTCAGGGTGCCTGAAATAATCCGGGGGCCTCCTGAGGCTCCTAAAGACATAAAGGGTTTGCCTGCTTTGAGCACCAAGGTGGGGGTCATGCTGCTCAGCGGTTTTTTGCCGGGTGCAATTGCATTGGCTTGGTTGCCAATCAAACCAAAGGCATTGGGGCTGCCGGGTTTGCTTGAAAAATCATCCATCTGGTTATTGAGCAGGATACCCGTGCCGGGTACCAGTGTGAGGGAGCCGAAATAGGTATTGATGGTCTCCGTGCTGCTGACCATATTGCCCCAGCGATCCACCACGCTGAAATGGGTGGTGCCGTGATCTTCAATCGGCGCTTGAAGGGCACTGTAACTGAGGCCTTTTTTACCATAGGCTTCACGTGCCAGGGTATGTTTGAGGCCTGCTTTTATTCTGGGCAATAATGAAAGCGCGTAGTCTTTGCTGATCAATTCCTCAACGGGTACCTTTACAAAATCAGGGTCTCCCAGAAATTCTGCCCGATCGGCATAGGCATGTTTCATGGCTTCTGTGACACGCATGACATGCTCGGCAGATCCGAATCCCGTGCTGTTCCAGCCCAGTTCTTGAGGCTCAAGCAAATTTAAGATTTCGAGCAGGGCGGTTCCCCCTGAGCTGGGCGGGGGCATGGTGAGAATCTCATAGCCCCGATAGCTGCCTTTCAGCGGGGATCGGATTTTGGGATGGTATTGGGCAAGATCAGCTTCAGTGATCAACCCCCCGTTTGCTTGCATGGCGGCAGCAATTTTTTTTGCAAGGCTGCCCCGATAAAAGACCTGAATGCCCTGATCAGCGATCAGTTTCAGGGTTTTGGCCAATTGGGGCAGTTTAACCGTTTCCCCGATTTGACAGGGTTTTTGGTTGCAGAAATAGGTGGCTTTAAATTCAGGATTGACTCCCCGTTTCAAAGCCACTTCAGAGGCTTCAAGATAATGTGCGTCTGAAGCAAAGCCTTTTTCAGCAATTTGAATCGCGGGCTGAAACAGGGATTTGAGGGGCTGGCTTCCAAATTCTTTCGAGGCCGCTTCCAGTCCGGCCAAAAGCCCTGGTACCCCAGCCGCCTTGTATCCAATCGTACTCAAATTGGGAATGACTTCTCCTTGGGTGTTAAGGTACATATCGCGGTGGGCTTGGGCCGGTGCCGTTTCCCGATAGTCCAAAACACGTGTACGGCCATCGTGCATGCGAATCAGCATAAAACCGCCACCGCCAATGCCCGTGCTTTGATTGCGAATCACGGAGAGGCTTAAGGAGGTGGCGATTGCTGCATCAATCGCGTTTCCGCCTTTTTTTAAAATTTCTGCGCCCACTTGCGAAGCCAAATAATGATCGCTGGCAACCATGCCATTTTGTGTCGTGTAGGGGGCTTGAACGGCAGCAAAACACGGTTGAGCAAGACCCAAGAGTGAAAACAAGGCAAGCGCAGTGAAAGATTTCATTGAACAACTCCAGCTGATATTAAAAAGTTCTCAGGATCAAGGAATAAAGTGAGGATTTATCTGGGTTTATACAGGGCTGCGTCCAAAGTAGACCAAAGATGGCCTAACCACCCCAAAAGCAAAAACCAGAGAATGCCTGAGACGATAAATTGAAACAAGGCTGCAAACATGCGTCCTTGGATCAGTTGTCCCAAGCCTGGGACGAAAAAGCTACACAGGGCCGCAATGACATTGCCTGTTGATCCTTGACCTTGAGACATGTGTACAACCTCTAAAAAAATTACTTGTGAATGGATTCAGTATAGGACAAATTCAGAAAATTGACCGAACGTATGGTGCACTTAATTCATACTGATCTCAGCATTTTGATTGCCCCAGTATTGAACCCGTTGATAAAGTTTGTCAGCCATTTCGTCTTGCCCGGCCTCCCGGCAACGTCGGGCCACCTGCATCAAGCTGGGTACATGTTCAGGATCTGCATTTAGGGCCATTTGCCAGCAGGCCAGAGCTTGCATGGGATCTCCTGCTTTTTCTGCCAGGATTCCCAATTCACACCAGGCGGGGGCATGTTCTGAATCCTGCTCGACAATACTGCCAAACAATCGAGCCGCTTCCACCATGCGTTCCTGACTGCTATAGAGTTTGGCGAGATTAAATTGAGCAGAAAGATGGGTTGGTTCAAGGGTCAGGCAGCGCAAATACCAAGTTTCAGCATCTTTGGCATTTCCCAACAAAGAGAAGAGATTGCCAAGATTATTACAGGCTCTGTAATATTGGGCATCGATTTTGAGTGCTTTTTGGAACCAAAGCTGAGCTTCATTCCAGTCTTGAAGAACCTTATACACCAAACCGATATTGTTATAGGTTTTGGCGCGTTGGGGATTGAGTTGAAGCGCATTCTGAAAGTGTACAAGGGCCTGCTGAGGCTGACCGAGCTGCATAAAGGTATTGCCGAGATCATAGTGTGCAGCTTCAGATTGGGGTTGAAGGCTGACGGCTTCACGATAAAATTTCAAGGCTTCTTGATAATGCCCCAAATCATAGGCCTGATGACCTTGTTCTAAGATTTGAGAAATTTCTTCCATGGGGCTATTTTATCTTTTTTTGCTGTCTATTTTCAAGCGTTCTCTGGATTCAGCTTTTCTGGGCATGCTATGATAGCCCATATTTATTTTGTATTAAGGGGCCAGAAAAGCTTGGATTCATTTGAAAATCTGGTCTTGCCCTTTGAACGCAGCTTTATGCTCTATAAGGTTTATGGTCTGATGCGACCTGAATACCAAGGTTTGGTGCTTGAGTTTCAAACCGTTGAGAATATACTGGGGCTCATGCGTTCCAAAGGGCAGTCGCTGTTTATTCCCTGGCGAGAAATTCTCGAAATCCGGCTCTTGCCGCATCGCTTGCGCAGCCCAGAATTGCTTTTGCAAACGCGCAGTCTGAAAGTTTTGCGAAAACTTCCGGGCAGTTTGCAGGGGCGTTATACCTGTCGTTTGCATCGTCGGGATCGCAACCAGGCAGAATACTTTGTGGCTCAAGTTGAACTGCATCTGACGGAGTTACGCATTCAGGAATTGGAAAACCCCCAACCTGAAACACCTTTGATTGAAGAGCCTCTGGGGCGTTTGCTTTTGAATGCCGCCGTGACACGGATCAGGGATTTCTTAAGCTAGGTTTTAGGAGCGGTTTATTTATATAAATGAAAATTTGTAAACCGAGTTTATTGATCCGGATCTTTTGCTTCTACCAGCCAGGCTTCACCTTTTGCTTGCCAATCGGAAACTGTTCCCGCGTCTATATAGCGCTCCCAGGCATAAATCCCTGTTTCTTTGGCAATACGCATAAACTGCATTTTGGTAACTGCATTATTGACGATCACCACTGAACGTACCATGCCTTTTTGCTTAAACAGTTTTTGACCTTCCTGCATGGCTTCTTGAGCATCAGGTGGCAAGGGAGCCAAGGTTCGCATATCTACAAAAACGCCAAATTCAGAGGGTGCGTCTTCCAGCGCTTTTTGAGAAGCTTTTACCCATTCTTTCATTTCATCCAGTTTGATGAGATTACCAAAGAGCAGTAAAAAGCCGAATGATTTTTTTTCTATTTGATACATTTGATTCTCATTTCTATCATGTGATTGAATCCATGATAGAACATTTTAGGTTAAAAATGAATTCCTGAGTTTGAATCCGAAGGCACAGTTTTTTACAGGGTTTAACTGTCTGAACTTTCGGCGTTTTCTACCACAGAAGCTACTTGGATTTGTTTGCCGTCGCTGAAACTTTTAACCGCTGAATAAAAAGTATAACTGTCAACCGGAACCCGTCTGCGGACGTCTCCCAGGGTCTGACCTGTGGTTAAAGCCCAAAAGCAGGCTTCATAATGGGGGTCACAGTCTGCCGGTGGATTTTCTTCAAGTTTTATCACGACCAAATCATCGGGAAACATTTCGTGCATGACTTTGGTTTCGTCACTGCGGCGCAGGCCTTCAATAATCAAATGCATACAGGATTGCTGAATCGTGCGTGCCGGTGGGGTTTCATGGTCATTAAACGAAAAGGTGCCTTCGGTCCAGCCCATCATTTCGTAGATTGCCATTGAACCTGTCAAAAATGGGGGGGTGCCTTCGGTGTCAGCATGGTGAATTTCACCGTTCTGCAGATAAATTTTACCGGATTGGGGTTTGCTGTTGATCGTCACACTGCCTGTTTTTGCGTCATTTGCTAACATTTGCAGGATATTGGGGGGAATAATCACTGAGAGACTGCCGCGTACAGCCCCTGTGTCGTCTTTTTCCATCAAACTTTTCATTTGACGGACTTCAGCTTCTGAAGACTCAAGCTTTTCCAGAATCATATTCAGGCGGGTATTGTCTTCTTTGAGCTTATCGAGGGTTTGCTGGAGTAAATGATAAAGTTGGGAGTTCTCAATTGCAATTGCTGCAATATTGGCCAAAGAGGCAAAGAGAATCAGATCCGTTTCGTCAAAGGTGCCTTCTTTTTTGTTTAAAACCTGAAGAATGCCTAAAACCTTATTGCCTGAACGGGTCATGGGCACACAGATAATCGAGCGGGTTTGAAATTTACTTTGCTCATCGACCCCTTTAAAAAAGCGTTCATCTTTGCTGACATCGGGAACAATCGTGGGTTTCCCTGTTTCGGCAACATGCCCGGCAATGCCCTTTCCAACAGGAATACGCATACTTTCAACCACTTTTCCGGCTTCGCCTTGGGCAAAGTGAAAAACGAGCTCATGGGTACTTTGATCTACCAGTGCCAAGGAAGATGCCTCGGCATGCATGACCAGTTTCGCGACATCAATAATCGTACGCAAAAGCACATCCAACTCAATCGTAGAATTGATACTGGAATTGATTTCTAAAAGGACTTGGAAGCGCTCAACAAATTTCAGGGCTTCCTCGTGGTTTAGGTTTTTATAGTCGATTTCAAGGGCAGGGAGCATCTTAGTTACCTTTCATCATCATTCTCTAGCGATTGGATTTATTATGGCATATTCTGGCTAGCTGGGAAACAACTGACGGATATTGTTCAAGGCGCGGTTTTCGATCACTTCGGGGGAATCATCGCCGGTATAGCCCATGGCTTTATAAAACTCCAAATTATACGAGCGGGTGCGAATGACGACAGGCATGGGCACAGCATAGCCTAAAATCAAGGCCTGTTGTTTGGGGTCGAGTTGAGAGAGCACCGTTCTCAAGCTTTGACTGCCACTGACCCCTGTAAACACTGCATCAATGTCCTTGTCATCGTTCAAAAGCGCTGTAATGCGGGTGCCCACCTGGGAAAGGATTTCATTGTCAATGCTGGAGGGGCGCTGATCCACAATCAGCAGTGTGACGGCATATTTTCGCATTTCACGGGCAATGGTTCCAAAAATCGTTTGACGCGCAATCGCAGGTGCCAGAAATTTATGCGCTTCTTCAATCGTGATCACCAATTGGCGGGGTTTGGGGTTCAGATTGGGATCTGCGTGGTAGAGATCAGATTTCTCGACATAGCTGCTGTGAATGCGGCGGGTAATAATATTGGTGGCCAGCATATAGCTTAAGAGACTGTTTTGACCACCAAACTCCAGCACCACATGTTTGCCATTTTCAAGATATTTGAGGATCTGTGCGATGGAGTCTGTTGAAACATCATCCATAATATACGAAAGTTGGGTGACTTTCATGAGCTTGCGCTGCAGGGCTTTTAAAGCCCCTGCATGGCCTTTGCCTGTGGTAACAAACTCCTCAATTTCAAGGGTGTTCATTTCCATGAAGCGGCTGAGCCATGATTTTCCAAGGGCTTCTTCTAGTACCATGGCCGATTCAATGCTGGCTTCAGAAAGATTGAGTTCATGTTTAATCAGGGCCAAATCTTCGATTTGGATTTGCCGCAGGGGAATGGTGAGTTCCTGAGCGTCTTTGATGCCTCTTTGGCGTGAAGATTTGAGATCCAGGGTAAAGACCACCACGTCCCGGTTAAACAATTGTTTCAGGCCTTTGACTACTTTTTCATGTTTGTTTTCACTCATGGCCTGCCAGCCATACTCATTGTGCATATCAAAAATCAGATTGACGGCCACTTGTTTTTTGATAATGCCCGAGAGAGCCAAACGGGTGAGAAAGGATTTTCCTGTTCCAGACTTCCCAAAAATCGCATTGCTGCGTTCCACAAAACGATCCAAATCGAGACAGAGCGGGATATCCATATCCAGAGGTTGGCCAATATAAAATCGGTTTTTGCCGGGATCTGATTCTTTGCCAAAAACGGTGGCGAAGTCTTTTTCTGCTGCGACTTGGGCGGGGGCGAAATGTGCAGGAATCGTTTTAACGGGGCGCAACTCTTCGCTGTTGTTTTCTTTGCTTTTTTCAAGCATCAACATGGGTTGCAGAGAAACCGTGCCCAAGGTGCCTGTGCCTTGCAGAATTTGAGCCAGAAAATCGGTCTGGGCTGGAGGGCTCAGCAAAATACTGGGATTAGAAGCTGTCAGCGCTACATCAGTGATCATGCAGAAAAAACGGTTGATTTGACCCTCTACGACTACAAATTGTCCGACCCGAATATTCTCAACCTGTTGATCTGGCGCAAGCCGCATTTTCAAGCCAGTTGAAAGTGAGCCTTCGATGATCGTGCCTAATAAGGGAGGGGCCGGCTGCAAAATGAATTACCTTTTTCTTTCATACACAGGAATACAAGTATTATATCCAGCCTGAAGGGGAATAGAAAGAACAAAGCCCCTGGTCATTCCAGGGGCTTTATCTATAAAGAGGGGAAAGATTTAGTTGTTGCCCATGATTTTGTCTTTGAGGAAGGAAGCGCCAACGCCACCTGCTGCACCCAGACCGACGGTAACGATGGTCAGAGGCAGTCCTGCAACACCCATGGAGCCCAGCGCCATATTGCCAAGGCCTGCCAGAGTCACAGCACCCAGACCACCGACTGCGGAGGTAATGGTATCACCGACAACATTTGAGACTGCTTGGCTTGAATCTACTTTGCCAGTGGCTACACCGACACCATTGGCGACGGCAGAAACGCCTGCGCCGACCAGGGCGGAAAGACCTGCACCTTTAAAACCGGTGATGGCAACGTTTTTCATACCCGTCATGAAACCACCAGCAGTAATTTGACTGCCAGGATTGGGAGCGGGAGCGGGTTTTGCAAAAATGCTTTTGATATTTTGGCCCATTTGTGCGCCGAGTTTATAGGCTGCAAATCCACCGCCTGCACCAGCTGCAAGTTTAGAAGAAATGGAGGTGAAATCGGCACTGAAACCAGTTCCACTGTCTGCGACTACGGGAGCAGAAGCGGTATAGGGAGTGTAATTGGGAGTGGCTACACCCTGAGTAGGATAAGCGCTATATGCGGAATTGATTGCAAGTGTCATAATTTTGTCCTCTTTATAATTTAAACTTAATCTTTCCTTAGAATGGTTATAGGAACCTCTTAAGAAAACTTGGTAAAGAAAATATTAATATTTGGTTAATAAATGGTTAATCATTATTGAGAGGTTAAGCTGAGTTAGGTTGAAAGTCTTTGATAGAAACAATTTGTCGAGATCTTAGTTGTTTGCTTAACCTAATTTTATTTTGTGGAAAGGTTTTTTTTTAGTTCAAATTTAGATTTCAAAGGCCAAAGGCTGGATCTGGGGATGCTTTTCGATCAGAACTTTTGCACTTTCCAGGCTTTGTAAGCCAAAATGCGACCCCGTTGCCGTACAGACACCTGCGCCATTGGCACTGCCCAGTTTCAGGGCTGAAATGGGATCCCTGCCAGAATAGATCCATCCAGCAGTCAAACCTGCTCCAAAGGCATCGCCTGCCCCCAAAACATCGACGACTTCCAAGGGGTAGACAGGCATGGCGTAGGCCTGTTTTCCATCCCAGGTTTGAACGCCGAAACGTCCATCTGTAATGACCACCCAGTCTGGCCCCAGCGCTTTTAAGGCTTTCAGATGCGCATTTAAATCATACATAAAGGCTGGTCGGCCACTTGAGACTGCTTGGTGAGGGCGTAAATGTTCAGGTTGAGGTTTTTCTAAGGGAATTCCCGTCAGGGCAGCGGCTTCTTCTTTATTGAGTATCAGCAGCGTGGTTTTGCTGAGCAGGGGTTTTAGCTTTTCAAGGCCCGCTTTGATTTGACTTGAGCCAGGATTCCAACTGATTTTGATATTTTTTTTCTGACAGAGATCTGCAAGCGGTTCCAGAATTTCTGAGGAAGGGCCACTCAAAGATGAAATATACAGCCAATCAGCGCTTTCTAGGGCTTTCCAATCCAGCTCTTCAGCAAGAATTTCCTGATTTGCCCCTCGAAAACTGAGAATGGTACGTTCTCCTTCATAGCTGGTTAAAATCACGCTGTAGCCTGTTTCTGAACTTCCTGTCAGTAAGAGATCCGTCGAGACCCCATGGGATTCAAGCTCTTTCTTCACGCTCTGGCCAGCTGTATCCGGCCCGATTTTGGCCAAACAAGCAGTATGCAGGCCCAGTTTGGCCATAGCGACCGAGGTATTGGTGGCCCCTCCGCCAATGGTAAAGCGAATGGCCTCCACATTGACTTTTGCGCCATATTCAAAACCTAACCAGGCTTTTTCATGCAGTCGATCGCTGAGTTTCATGATTTGTGCGCCTTCGCTGCGCACAAAGACATCCTGGGTGGCTCCCCCAATCGATATGATTTTTAAAGCTTCAGGCATGGGTTTCCCTTTTTCTTTTGTTTGATTCTGACTAGCTGCTAAACTGGGCAGACCCCTTCAGATCTGGTAAATTATACCCTGGTCCTCGCTTCTCAGCGAATTCTCAGGCCTTGAAGGAAATTAGTCATGGCAGCCTCTCCCTCTCAAACCTATCTTGACCTGTGTCGTCAGTGGCTGGCATCAGAGCTTGATGATTTTGAAAAGCACTGGCACTCAGCATTGGGAGAGCAGACGCGTCTTGAACTGCAAAAACCCGGTCAAGCGCGTTTGAAAATGGATGTCTTGGATTTGCTGAAGGAAGCCTATCAGCAGATTAGTGAGCGAGCGCAAGCCTGGCCAGCCCATGTGGTATTTTTATTGACGGGACGCAAACACGTCAGTTTAGATTCTATTATTGAATATGCTCCACAGGCGTTCGAAACCTGGGTTTCAGATGAATTCTCCCAAACGTCACTGATCACCTGGCTTTCCCCGGTTTCTTCAAGCCAAGTGACGATCCTCATTCCTACCTATAACCGGCTGCCTCTCTTGCAAAGATCCGTCCAAAGCGTCTTGGCTCAAAGCCATTCCGATTGGAAACTCATCATCGGGGATGATGGTTCTTCTGATGGGACTCAAATCTGGTGCGAAATGCTAGCGGCTTCAGACTCTCGCATTGCGTATATTCGTAAGGCTCAGAACTCTGGAGTTTATGACACCATGGGCATGCTCTATCAGGCCTGTGAAAGTGAATGGGTGATGTCCCTGGCGGATGATGATTGCCTGATGCCCAACTGTTTAGAAAGCACCGTGAAGCTTTTTGAGCAATTTCCCTGGATTGCGATGGCAGGCGGGGGCTATTATTATTTGCATTTTAAGGGTACACAACTAAGGCTTAAACAATATGGGCCCTATTATTCTGAACCCTGTCTGGCAGATACCCGCAAAGAACTGCAACGTTGTGGTCTAATCAACCCCATTTTTGGGGGGGGAGCGCTTTTTCGTAAAGCTCAACTTTTTGAGCTTTCTGCTGCGGATCCTGAAGCGCTGGGGCATGGTTTCAGCTCCTGGGATTGGCTCTTAACGGCTGAATTTTTATCCCATTATGAGGTGGGTTATGCACCAGAAATTACGGTGGCCTATATTGATCATGAACAGGGTGAGCATTTTAATCAGAGCCGGAATTGGGGCCAACCCTTTCTCGCTTTACTCGAACGTATTTTGGGCCGTTATGAGTCGCTCTTTGGTCAGGCTTCCTATCCACGAGAAATTATTGAATACTTTATGCTGGCGGTGGCTGAGCCCTATTTGACGCAGGCCTTTCAAGAGACCTTGAGCTCTCACCAAACCCCTGAAGAAATGGACGCTTTTATTCAAGCGCAGCGACCAGTTTGGGAATTGCATCGCAAACTTCGTCTCGCTTGTTACCTGTCAGAGCGAAAAATACCCGCCTTGATACAGGCCGATACGGTTGCGGGGTTGACCCAGGGCGAAATTCCGGGTTTAAAAGCAGGGGCCGCCCCGATTGCCCTGCAGAGACTTTTGGCGAGTTTTCGGGCTTGAAAACTCTTCCTCCGCATATCCGAAAAGTTTTGACGCTCTTGATCGCCCTTCTGTTTGCGCTTTTGTTCTGGTGGCTGCTCGAAAATCAAAAGGATTCAAAATTTACGGATAAATTGCGATTCCACGTTCTCCATTTGGTTTGAGCCAGCCACGGTACATGCGCCCTGTATTAAAAGGTAAAATGCAGTTTCCCTGTGCATCGAGGGCAATCAGGCCGCCTTCTCCACCCAGTCTTGCCAGTTCCAGCATCGCTGCCTGACCGGCTTCGAACAGGTTTTTTTGGGCCAGTCTCATCTGGCAGGAAAGTTCATGGCCCAGGCTGCTGCGAATAAAATATTCACCGTGCCCTGTCGCTGAAACAGCACAGCTGCGGTTATCGGCATAGGTGCCTGCGCCAATCAGTGGGGAATCGCCTACCCGGCCAAAACGTTTATTGGTCATACCGCCCGTAGAGGTGGCTGATGCCAGGTTGTTTCTTGCATCACGTGCAACCGCTCCGACTGTGCCAAAGGAAGGAGGGGCTTCAGCGTGATCCAGAGCCGTTTGCTGTTTATCGCGCAAAACCAGCAACTGCTGCCAGCGGTAGTCTGTAAAAAAATAAGCTGGGGGTTCAAATTCCAGCCCCTGTTCTTGGGCAAAGGCTTCTGCGCCTGCCCCGATCAAGAGCACATGTGCTGAGTGTTCTAAAACCTTGCGGGCTAACTGAATGGGGTTTTTTACCCCTTTCACGCCTGCTACAGCACCTGCGCTGAGGGTTTCACCTTCCATCAGGGCAGCATCCATCTCAATTTCACCGGCATGGTTAAAAACAGAACCTTTCCCGGCATTAAAATATTCGCAGTTTTCTAGCTCAATCAACGCTGCCTGGGCCATATCCAGACAGCTGCCGCCTGCTTGCCAGACTTTCAGACCTGCTTCAAGCGACGCTGCCAGCCCGGCACGCGCGCCCTGTTCTCTTTGTTCAGAGATTAGGCCTTTAAAGAGGGTGCCTGCTCCGCCATGAACTGCAAGGATAATCTCCTGGTGGGTTTCCATCGTGCCTGTGTCTTTCTGTGTTTTGAAACAGAATAACCCAGTTTGACAGAGGGGGGTGAATTTTTTTGAAAAAAATCAAACTGAGTGGAACTTTTAATTTTTGTGTTCCGTCTAAGAAATCGGTTACACATTTTTTCTATTCAAAGGAGGGCTTGTTGATGCGTGTTTTTATCCTTTTCCCAAACAATCTACCTGACAGGCCCGCTCTGATCGCTTAAGCGAATCAGCCTGGCTCCTGTCGGGATCTTTCCCAAAATTTACAGGAGTTTTTCATGCACGTATTATCTTCTTGGGGCTGGAGCCCCTTTTTCCAAGCTTTTTTTCAGGATTTTCAAGCTCACCCCGTTTTGGCTGCACGCGTGATCAGTGAGTATCCCGATCTGTGGCGTGTGGTCTCTGAAGCTGGCGAAGAATTACTTGAGATCAGCGGAAAATTCAGACACCAGGCGATGGGGCGCGAAGATTTTCCTGCCGTGGGCGACTGGGTGGTTTTAGACAATTCACGCGCGCAACGGCGGATTGAAGCCGTTTTGCCCCGACGCAGTGCTTTTATTCGCAGAACAGCCGGTAGCCGCGATCAAGCCCAGGTGGTGGCAGCAAATTTAGATACGGTTTTTCTGGTCATGGCCTTGAACCATGATTTTAACCTCAGGCGACTGGAGCGCTATCTGGCCATCGCCTGGGAAAGCAATGCCCAACCTGTGATTGTTCTGAATAAGGCTGACTTGGTTTCAGATCCCACTGCTGCGCTTTCTGAAATAGAAAGAATTGCTACAGGGGTGCCAATCTTGGTGCTTTCAGCGCTTGAAAGAAAAGGGATTGAACAATTGAATCCCTGGTTGGGATCGGGAAAAACCGTGGCGCTTTTAGGTTCTTCAGGTGTGGGGAAATCGACCCTCGTCAATGCACTGCTGGGAGAAAACAGACAATTGACTTCCGAACTCAGCAGTTTTCAAGACAAAGGCAAACATACCACCACACGTCGCGATTTACTGCAATTGCCAGGGGAAGCCCTGATTTTGGATACCCCAGGGATGCGTGAATTGCAGATTTGGGAAGCGGGAAGTGGGATAGAACATAGTTTTGAAGAAATTCAAGCTTTGATTCAAGCCTGCCGTTTCAGAAATTGTCAGCATGGACAAGAAAAAGGCTGTGCTGTTCAGGAAGCCTTGGCGTCTGGTGTTTTGGAGCCTGGACGTTGGCAAAATTATCGTAAATTGATGCGTGAGGAAGCGCATCAAGAGCGAAAACACAGTCAAATCGCACAAATCGAGGAAAAGAAGCGATGGAAGCAAATACATAAATCGTTCCGTCAGCGGAATTTGGAACGCAGCCGTTATTCTGATTGATTTCTGCCTGCTGAATGGTTAAGCTAGAGGGTATGAAGAAATATACGCTTGCTTTACTCAGCTTATTTTGTTTCATTGCTGTACCTGTTCAGGCTTCTACCATGCCCCAGGCAGATTTTTCTGGCTTTAAATTGGGGCTGGGAACTTCCCCTGGTTTTTCATTGGACTTTGCCTTGGCTGAAAATTTCAGCCTGGGCGGGTCTGTGGCCATGCCCTTTTTTTATGGTGCTTTTGGCTTTACACGTTATGACGGCCATCTCAACTACCGTTTTATGAACAATGAAAGTATGGATGTCTCAGTAATTCTGGGTGTCTTTGGCGATATCAATACCTCTCAGCGTGAAGATTTAAAACTCTCTCCCGTGGGAATTCAGTTTGGCTTGGGCGTTGCCTATCATTTTAATGAGCAATTCAGTTTGCGGGTCAATATTGTGCCAGGTGTTGCTTTTCCCAATTCTACAGGCTGGGGTCTTTTCCCGCCTGGCGGGGGAATCGAGGTGGGCTACCACCCCATTCCACAATTGGAAGTCACAGGTGGCTTTAATGGCAACGGTGATATTTTTGGTTTCAATTACCGCTTCTGATGCGAAGATACCTGATCCTCTTGAGTTTGTTTGCTCTTTCTTCGCCTGTCCAGGCTTCCAGCCTGCCTGGCGCAGATGCCCAGAAGTGGGTGCTTGGAAGTGGTTCAGCCCCTGCTTTGGGCCTTGAATTTCCTTTTCAGGACAGAATCCGCTTGGGAGCGGGAGGCGCAGTCCCTTTTTACTATGGCGCACAATTTGGAATCAGCCGCTATTATGCGCATATGCAATATCTGATGCTGGCCAATGATGGCTTTTATATTTCAGGTTTGGCAGGCGTTTTTGGTGAACTGAATTTGCCTGGGCACACCCTTAGTGAAGAAATTTCACCGATTGGGATTGAGATGGGGGCCTGTTTTTCGTATCTTTTTTCTGAGCAATTGCGTTTGCGTCTGAACTTAATCCCTGGTTTTTATCTGACGCTTCCCCCGAATGGCTGGACTTTTCTTTCTCCAGCCAGTGGTTTTGAGGTGGCCTGGCGTCCCTGGGCCCCTCTGGAAATCAGTTTGGGCTTCAACGGCAATGGTGATATTTTAGGTCTCAACGGTATTTTCTAAGCCCAACCCCCGCTCGCTGAGAAAATCACCATAGCGCCCTGCTAAGATGGCCTGACGTGCATCCCGCATGAGATGAACCAGAAAGTGGATATTGTGAATGCTGACCAGTGTGCCCGCCAGCTGTTCTTCTGCTTTAAACAGATGGCGGATATAGGCCTTGGTATAGTGCTGACAGGTATGGCATTGACACTCACTGAACAAGGGCGAAAAATCCTCTTTATTTTTTGCATTGTGCAAGACCACGCGATCATTGAGCCACATGGCCTGGCCATGACGGCCCAAACGGGTGGGAATAACGCAATCAAACATATCGATCCCAGAAACCACAGCTTTGAGCATGTCAACGGGGGTGCCTACGCCCATCAGATAACGGGGTTTGTTTTGGGGCAGTAAATGCACTGTCCAATCCAGAACTTTGTGCATTTCCTCCATGCTTTCACCCACGCTCAGTCCACCGATGGCATAGCCAGGAAAATTAAGCGAGGTAATATCTCGGGCGCTCATTTCACGGAGTTCTTTAAACATTCCCCCTTGAATGATGCCAAACAGGGCTTGGTCTTCGGGGCGTTGGTGACTCTTTAAGCAACGTTCTGCCCAACGCGAGGTCATGGCAACGGATTCTTGCGTTTTTTCTTTGCCCACCCCGGCAGCCAAGCATTCGTCAAAGGCCATCATAATATCTGCGCCCAAATCGTTTTCAATTTCCATCGCTTTTTCAGGGGAGATAAAATGATGGGCCCCATCGCGGGGGGATTGAAAGCGGATGCCTTCTTCAGAGATTTTTAATAGGGAATTCAGGCTGAAAATTTGAAAACCGCCACTGTCTGTCAGCATGGGGCGTGGCCAATTCATAAAACGGTGCAAGCCCCCTGCTTGCTTGACCAAGGCGGTGCCTGGACGCAGATAGAGATGGTAGGCATTGGCCAGAATGATTTGAGTTTCCATTTCAAGTAGAAAGGGATTGTGGGGAACAGATTTCAAGGTGGCTTGGGTGCCCACAGGCATAAATACAGGTGTTTCAACCCAACCATGCTGGGTTAAAAAGCGGCCTGCACGGGCACCTGTTTGGGGACAAACCGCTTGCAATTCATATTCAAACATGGATTTTCTTTCTGAGGTCTAAAGTTTGGACTTCAGTATAACGGTTGGAGCTTACCCTTCAGAAGCCTTTCGGATCTTTTCAGCTTTTTTCGCCTGCTCCAGGGCAAACTTTTTATTCGCTTCCTGCAAATAGGCGACATAGTCCTGAAACTCAAAATCTGGCAAGGGCTGTTTGAAGATTGTCACAGGGGTTTCAGGGGGAACCCTGTCAAAGATCCAGCGGGCACCCCCGCGATCTCCCCACGATTTTTGACCGGTTTGAGGATCCGTTTCAACCGAAGGCAAACGGCTTAAGCGGATACAGCCGTGTGAGGCAGGTTTGCCCAAAAGGTAGAGATATCCGCCATCTTCAAGTGAATGGAAACCATATTCTCCTTGGTTGCCGTTGACATTGATCGCACTCCAGAAGGGCATGGGCGTATTGTTATACCGGCTGGAACGCGGATAGAAATCCTTGAAACCCAATTTGTACTCTCCGACAGGGGTTATATGCCCTGCCGCACCCGAAGATATTAGAAAACGATCAATCAAACGGTCTTCATGGGTGATTTGAACGTATTGTCGTTGATTGGGGTGCGTTTTTTCATCATAAAAGAGATTGGCCCAAATATGAAAACGTTCAGGGTGGGGGGCCAAATTTTTAAACTCTTCCCATTTCTTGGGAAAAACACTGGCAGGAAAAGGGGTAACTTTCAGTTTTAGAGCTTTTAAAAGGTGATTGGAGCTGTCTTTTAACTGAATTTCTTTTTGTCCGGGGCTTTGAAAAATCAGGGGAACTTTGAGCAGTGAACCGTTCCATTCCAATTTTTTTTCTGCGATGATGGCTTTTCCTGCGTAATCGAAATCCTGATAGCTTAAATTGAGTTGAACAGGGGCTTGATGGCTTGCGAGCAAAAGATGAAGGCTCAGTTCGACAGGTTGCCCTTCAAGACCTGAAGCGGGAAGGGATGTGCGCAGATCTCTGTCTGTTAAACTTATTCGCTGGGGTTTGGAGGCTTCAGCCAAAGCTGGGTTTTGTTCTCCGCTTTTCATGACGCTGAAAGCAATCAAGGCCAAGGGAATCAGGGCTCCTGCTAGCCAAAGATATTGTTTATTAAAATAATTTTTTTCGGGGGGTGTGCTACCAGGAAGTGGGGAAGGTGGGGTTTGAGGGGTCTCTTCTTGCGAAGGCATGGCAAATACTCCAAATCAGTCTGATCTTCAGTTTATCAGATATTTTTTTTGAATTCTGTGACTTGCATGTGCTAAACATCGGTTAGGCTCTTATTTCATCTTACTGCTACCCAGACCGACTCATATATAATGGTAAAGATCCTCAACCATGTTGAAACTGCGTGATGTCTGTTTAAAGCTATGCCTGATAAAAAAAAGTATTGTATCAATTGTTTTTTAATACTTCCTTGGGAAACGGCTGAGTGTACCCGCTGTCATTATCCTCAATTTGAGGAGGAGAGCCCACTTTATCTGCGTCCCCCCTTTCGCCTCAATGAACAGTATTATATTGGGCGCGTCTTGGGGCATGGCGGATTTGCGATTACCTATTTGGGATACGATCGAAATCTGGGCATGGCGGTTGCGATTAAAGAGTATTTTCCGATTGAATTCGCAAACCGTGATACGGATGGTATTTCTGTTGCGCCTTTCTTGGGCACAGCGACTGAAAGATTTAATGCGGGCAAAGAAAAATTTATTTCAGAGGCGCGCTTACTTGCAAATTTTCGCAGCCCCAATATTATCAAGATCCGACAGTTTTTTAAAGCATTAAATACAGCTTATTTTGTGATGGAATATCTTGAAGGGGATACCCTCACAGAATATATCCGCAACCGTGGCGGAAAGCTTCCTTTTGCTGAAGTGAAAGCCCTTCTGATGCCTCTTTTGGATGCACTGGAAGAAGTTCATCAAAAGGGGATTTATCATCGGGATATCAAACCTGACAATATTTATATGACACTTCAGAAAGAGCCCATTTTGCTCGATTTTGGGGCCGCCCGGCAGGCTTTGTCAGGCCAAACCACTCACCTTTTGGCCTTTCTGACGCCAGGTTTTGCTCCTGCAGAGCAATATTCAATCAATGGGATTCAAGGCCCCTGGACAGATATCTATTCTTTGGCGGCAACGCTCTATTATGCTCTGACAGGGATCTTGCCACCTGTGCCCGGTGACCGGCTCTTAGGGGATGCTGAGTTGATTCTTCCTTCTCAGTTGGGCATTGATATTTCTCCGCAGGATGAAGAATGGTTACTGAAAGGCTTGGAGATTCGCTGGAGCAATCGGCCTGACAGTATTCAAAACTGGCGGAATATGATCAACCGCTCAAATCAAATTGTACTCAATGACCCTGAGAGTCAAACCCGTACTGCTGAAGAAAATTTTACAAAAAGTGCCATTCTGCCGCGCCTCACCCGTCAGTATCTCACTCCCAAAGATGAAGAGGCCATTTTAGCTTCTGCAGCATTTATGGAGATTTCTTTGGATCGGGTAAAGCTTCTGATTGAGGCCGCACTGCAAGTGACCGGTGCACAGCGAATTGACGATGATCCTGATGATTTTCAATTCGAAGAGTTGCAACGCAAAGAAGAAGAACTTAAGCGCAAAGAGGAAGAACTTAAACGCTTTGAAGAATTGCGCAGCAAAGAAGAAGAACTGTGGTGGGAAGCTGAACTGGCTGAGCGCGATGCCGAAAAAAAACGCTTGGAACAAGAACAGGCCTTGATTCGGGCTGCGGAAGAAAAGCAAGTGCTTGAAAAACAGGAAATGGAAGCTGAAATTCAGCGGAAACAAGCTGAACTCAAACGCTTTGAAGAACTGCGCAGCAAAGAAGAAGAACTGTGGTGGGAAGCCGAACTGGCCGAGCGCGATGCCGAAAAAAAGCGTTTGGAAGCAGAACAGTCAAAGCTCAGAGAAGCAGAGCTAAAGCAACAACTTGAAAAAGAACGCATGGAAGCTGAACTGCACAAACGTGAAGAGGAGTTAAAGCAGCGAGAAGAAGAATTGCGCAAACTTGAGGAGCGATTGAATGCCCTCAAAACAGAACCGCTTGAACAACAACCGCTTGAAGCAAAACCCGATCCCTTGGGCCGCCAGATACAGCAAGGGCTGACCCAGGATGCTCTCGAAGATTTAGAAGAGATTTCAGAAGAAGAATTAAACCTTGAAAAAATTCTCGAAACCCTGCCAGAAAAAAAAGAGCCAAAGGTATCTTTCGAGAGCAGTTCAGATCTCATGGGGTTGGATGCCCATTATGCGCGTCTGGCTTCAGAAATTTCAGAAATTCCAGAGTCACACCATCGACTCTTTTCAGCCCATGCTGCAAGCTACCCTTCCCGTCTTACCAATTCCTTGGGGATGGAGTTTGCTTTGATACATCCCTACCAGGGTTCAGACAGCTATTCAGGCTCTCAGGTCTTCAGAGTAGGGCCCCAAGAAAACGGTTTTTCTGAACTGGCCCGTAAACCTTTCTATTTACAAACCACACCTGTGACCCAAAGACAATGGCAGTTTTTGATGTACAATCAACCCGCTCAATTTCAAGATCCGATGGCGCCTGTCGAACAGGTTTCCTGGGATGATTGCCAACTGTTTATTCATCGCTTGAATCAGTTTCAGGAGGCGAATTATCGTTTGCCCTCTGAAGTGGAATGGGAATATGCCTGTCGCGCAGGCAATCTTACCCGCTATTTCTATGGCGATGATCCTGCAAACTTGGAGCAGTATGCCTGGTTTGCAGGCAATTCTCATCAAACGACCCATCCCGTCGGCTTAAAGCGTCCCAATCCTTTGGGCCTGTTTGATATCTTGGGCAATGTCAGAGAATGGGTTCAGGATCGCTATCAGCCTTTGCCTGGTCAGCCCCCTCCTTCGGAAGATGGCAAGCAACGCGTTGTGCGCAGTGGGGCCTTTGATACTCCTGCCGAAGGTTGTACCTGCCGTCTCAGGGTGGGGCTTTCTGCTGTGCGCAGGCTTCCGAATCTGGGTTTCAGACTTCTGATTGAGATTGCTTAAGAAGCTGGAACTCAGAGAAGATGCTCCTGTATAATGGCAGGAGCGAAGTTTTTCAGTAGGAAAGAGGCAGTTTATGCAGATTTTGAAGCCGTTGAAACAGATGATTTTTGGATTGGGTTTTGCGCTCACACTTTCCAGCTTTTCCTGCGCCCAATTGCCCGTCACAACTGGAAATTCCACTGAGAACCTCACCCGCTCAAATCAGAAAACAACGGCAAGTTCAGAAATCACGAATACGGGTAGCCAAACCGCGGTTTCAGTACCCGGCCTTAAAAATATTCTGGTCTGGGAGGTGCGTCCTCCCCAGGCTGAGACCCCGGTTTCATATTTGATTGGAACCGTACATGCCCCGTTTGATGCGAGTTTTCAAGCGCCTGAGAAAGTTATTTTAGCACTCAAATCTGCTGCTCGTTTTTATATGGAAGCCGATGTCAGCAATGCTGCGGCTATCAATTCTGAAATTCAGAAATTTGCAGTGGATGTCACGCGCGATAACCAAAAATCTCTGAGTGAATCTGAGTGGGCCACGCTGAAAACACGCTTGACAGCTCAAAACCTGCCTGACCCTGTATTGATGCGCTTGCGGCCTTGGTTTATCAATTTTATGTTGGAATCTCCCCCTTCGGATCCCGCAGTTTCACCGGCTCAAATCATGGATCAGGTGCTCATGAATACGTCTAAAGCCGCTGGGGTTGAAATTGGCTATTTAGAGACCCTGACTGAACAAATTCAGGCCTTGGCTGATGGGGTCAGTGATGACATTCAGTTTACCCGTTTGAAGAAGAATTTGAGCCAACCTGTGAAAGACAGCATTGCCGAACTGAAACGTGTGATTACAGCTTATAATTCTGGCGATCTTGCAAGTTTGGCCAAATTTGATCAAGAGGATCGGGCTGAAGAGCCTGAATATTATCAAGCCATTGTCACAGCGCGAAATCAAAACTGGATTAAAATCTTAGAACCCGTATTAAAAGAGCGGGCCAGCGTGGTCGCCGTGGGCATGGGACATTTAAGCGGCTCCAGCAGTCTGAGGTCCCTATTAGAAACGAAAGGCTTCAAGCTTCAGCAATTGAAGTAATAAGCATAAATTTAATAAAGATTAATTTGCTCTTAAGAAACCTTGAGGGGCATTCAGGCGATACATTTTATAGAGAAATACAGTAGAGAGCGCCTGAATGAAATCAAAATTACTGCCTTTATTACTGCTGGGATTGACCGCTTGTCAATCACAACCTTCCCTGATGCAATCTATGGCACCTGTTCAAACGAATCTAACGGTTACAGGGATTCAAGCTCAAACACCTGCTTCTACTGCGCAAACTCAGGTTTATCTGGAAACCAGCAAGCCAATTGAAAACGAAGTGATTGTGAAATATCGCCCGGGTTTTCGCACCCAAGCGGTTCCCATGGGTGCCGAAGTGCTCGATACCTTTAATACTTCAGATGAAACCACCCAACTGCATCGAATTTCCAAAAAAACAAATCTGCAACAGGCTTTGGCTTCTTATCAGGCTGATCCCTCAGTAGAATTCGCAATTCCCAATCTCAATTTTAAAGTGCAGATGAGTCTTTTGGAAAAGGTCAAAAAGTACTTTGGCCGTTCAACAGAAGAAACCTCTGCCAAGGCCATGCCTGTGAATACGCGCTATACAGCAAGTTCTGAAACAGAGCCTGTACAGGTTAGAGCTGAAGACCCCCTGGCAGGGGATCAGTGGTATTTAAATGCCTTGCATATGCCTGAAGTCTGGACGCAAACAGGTCTGGGTAATGCTGCCGTTACAGTGGCAGTGCTTGATACAGGTGTTGATTATGACCACCCTGATTTGCAAGGACGGGTGATCAAAGGGGCTGATTATGTTGATAAGGATTACGAGCCCAAAGATATGCATGGCCATGGCACCCATGTTGCAGGCATTATTGCCGCTCAGATGAACAATTCTGAAGGTGTGACAGGATTGGCTCCCCAGGTTAAAATCATGGCTGTCAGAGTGCTTGACGCGAATGGTTCAGGCAGTTTGTTTACCATTGCCAAAGGCATTGCCTATGCAGCCAATAATGGCGCGAAAGTCATCAATCTCAGTTTGGGTTCTCCTCCAGGGGGAGGGGTGATGCGTACCCTTGCCAATTTTCTGGCGGGTTATGCCGAACGCAAAGGGGCGTTGATTGTCGCTGCTGCGGGGAATGATGGTGGAGCGATTGGCTATCCAGCCGCTGCCAGTAAATTTTTATGTGTGGGTGCCATCAATCAACAAAACCAATTGGCGAGCTTTTCAAATCGCGGTGCCGAATTGGATGTAGTTGCGCCGGGTGTTGGCATTCTTTCAACTTTTCCAACCTATGAAGTCACCGCCAATAAAATGGGGTTGCCTCAAAAATATGCCACGCTGAATGGTACGTCTATGGCCACACCGATGGTTTCTGCTCAAGCCGCTCTGATTTGGAGCCTGCATCCCTATCTCAGCCCTGCAGAAGTGCGTGAGAAAATTGAGTCTACAGCCATTGACTTGGGTGCAGTGGGTCGCGATGACCAATTTGGGAATGGCTTGGTGAGTTTTGACAATGCACTGCGTAATTAAAGCATGGGCATTCCGCTAAGCTGTTGAATCCCTGAAAGCCCACATGCTAAGCTGACTGAAGATAAGATCAGCTGGGTAAACATGGAAATCGAAGTAAAACTCCTCAATATTGATCCCCAAGAGATTCGAGAGAAACTCAGCGCTGCAGGTTGTACGCAGACGGGTTATGAGTTTCAGCAAAATCGCATGTACGATTTTCATGACAGGCGTCTCTATGAACAAGAGGATGGTAGCTATATCCGTATTCGTCAGATGCGGGATTTGGCAACAGGCAGACAGAAAAGTCTTTTGACACTCAAAAAAACGGTTTCACGCGATCAGTTTAAAATTGCCGATGAAACTGAAACCCTGGTTGATGATCCTGAAATGATGGAGTCATTTCTACTGAAATTGGGCTTTGTCCGCATCCGAATTGATGAAAAAATCAGAGAGACCTGGCAAATGCCGGGGCTTCATTTCGAGATAGATGAATGGGCCGGTATGCCCCCCTACCTGGAAGTTGAAGCTGCTGATCAAGAAACCGTTACGCAAGGCCTCGCGCTTTTGGGCTTTTCGATGCAGGATACAACGGCCATGAATTTGCGCGAAGTTCTGGCACTGTATAAAATAGAGTCTGATTCCTTACAATTTAAAGATTTTGGCCGGAAAATTCCGGGAGAAAGGCAAGCGTAATGTTGAAAGATCGAAAATTTATCATGGGCGTAGTATCTGGGCTGGTTGCCGGAGGCATGTTGGCCTTTGTTCAGCCCTTGGTGGCCGCTGATCAAGCTGGAAATTCTGCCGAACTCTTGAAAGAAGTCCAGGCGCTTCGGAAATACACTTTAGATCTTGCCAAGCAAACCCGTACCATTGCAACAGATATTTCTGAAATGAAAGGCTATGCCAAAGCAACTTCCGAGGGTGTTAGCAAACTCAATGAACGTGGCCAGTTTAAATAAATTGAAAAACCATCAAGTTCCCGTTTTAAAATTTCTTGCAGTTTTGATCACCCTCAGCAGTTTCAGTGCCTGTGAGGCTTTGGATTTGATCAATACGGTTGGAACGGTCTTGGCTCCCTCACCCTCGGCGACGCCTGCTTCAGGGGCTGCTGGTTTGCTTCAGCAATTGGTAAGTTCGGCGAAGGCGACAGCCAGCCCAACCCCCACCCATCTTTCTCAGGCGGTTGAGTTGCCTGCACAGCCCGCGCCTGTCCTCTCAGCACCTGTCTTAACCGCTCAGAAGATCAATGTGGTGAAACCCCAGGATCCCAATCCGCTCTCAGTAGATTGGAATTTGGCCCGTCAACCCAATGTTTCGCTTTCTGTCAGCAGTGAGCTCAATCCAACCTTTGAAAAAAACCGCCTGACAGATGGAAAACTCACCACCTCCTGGTTTTCATCTGCCAGTGATACGCCCAGTACAGGCAAGTTGCCTACCGTTGAGATCAGTTTCCCTCAGCCCGTGGGAATCTTTGGGATTAATCTCAGGGGCAATCGCGAACGTTTAGAGGGGCTGACAATTCAAGAGGTTTCGCTTTTAATTAGCAGCCCCCAAGGGGTTTTGCTCAGTGAAACAATCACCTTGCCAACTCAGCAAACGGATTTAAATCTGGTTTTGAGCAAACCTGTAGATGGAGCCACCTCTGTTCGATTGACCTTTACCAAAGACAACAGTCAATCGCCCGGGCTTTCTGAGATTGAAGTGGTGGGAAGATCTTAATTCAGTCAATACAATCATTGATTCTTGAAAAGCCGTTCAATCAGTTGAGCGGCTTTTTCTGTGCCCTTTTCAGCCTGAATTTCCCCTCTCGATTGCGAGAGGCAGTGAGACTTACGATTTTATACCGCAAAATTATGGGTAGATCATGATATAAGCTGACTTCCCAGGTTTGTCCACTGAAGGAACCGTGTATGCATATTGAAAGCCCACTTTTTCATAACAGCGAATGGCTCTTTTGTTTTCTGGTTCAGGATCCACAAGAATACTGACCGGGCCTTTTTCCTGTCTGATTCTGGTGATGAAGGCTTGAATGGTTTGGGTTCCGAGGCCTTGATTCAGGGACTCCGGAGAGCCAAGAAACTGATCAATACCAATGCTTCCAGCTTCTGCTTGATAATATTGAAAATATCCCAAGGGCAGTTCCTTCTCCTGCTTGATTTCTATCAGGATAAAGCGTTCTACGCCTGCTTCAGGGGTTCCATAGTGCTGAGCAACCTTTTCGAGGGTATCATCGCCATCATTCCACCATTCCAGAACATGGGGAAGCTTCAACCATTTTAAGAGCAATGGAAAATCTGTGCTTGTGAGTTTTCTGAAATAATACGTCATTCGGGATCCTTGTTGATATATTTTCTGGCTGGTGGGCGTAAAATCAGGGCTGGCGTAGTTGCTTTATAGTGCTCGTAGTCGGCTTGACCACTCCATTTTAAATCGGATTTTGCTTCCAAAAGGGGGATTCCACTGATTCGAGTTAACAAGAGTGTAATAAATAGGGGGGAGACCAGGGTCAATACTTGCCAGCCCCTGAGTTGGGGCAATGCGATCAAGGCAATACCCACCCAAAGCAGGATTTCACCAAAATAATTGGGATGTCGTGACCAAGCCCAAAGACCCGATTGAATAAATTGAGCCGCATTTTCTGGGCTTTTTCGAAAATTACTTTTCTGTTGATCTGCAATCACCTCAATGCCAAAACCGATCAACCAAATCAATATTCCCATACCCGTCAGGAGGTTGGGAGTTGCTTTGCTTTGCGTTGTGATGGCAGCCCAAGCAGCTGCCATTGAAAAAATAACCCACAACCCCTGAAGACTCCAGGCGACCAGAAAACGGGGAAAACTTTTCTTGATTTCACGAAATCGACTGTCTTCACCCACTGCTTGAATACGCAGAAATAAAAAGGAACCCAAGCGCACAGCCCAAAGGGTTATCAAGAGACTGAGTAAGAGTGAGGAAAAATCAAAATCTCCGCTGAGATATAAAGCAAGGCCTAAGGAAGTGAGATAGGTCAGACTTCCTGTTAAATCATAAAATTTTTCAGTTTGTTTGAAGAATGCAGGTATAAAAGCCAGCCACTGAATACCAAAAGACACGATGGCACACCAGAAAAAGACAGGAAGGGAGGCATAGGCTTTTCCCCCGTCACTTCCTGCCCATGCCAGCAGGAAGCCGAGCAAGACAATAAACGGCAGTGCAATCCAGGCGATAAGCTCATCTTTATTCATGATTTTAATATTCTAGGCACTGACTAAGGCTGGTTTCAAGAGCGACGAAAGCGAAGAAACGAAAAAGGCCACCCTTTACAGGTGGCCTAGAAGGGATGGACCTAGCCCATCAACATGGCGTCACCATCCAAGAGGGTTTCTTCATTGTCCAGAATGCCCTGAGGAGCCCGACTGCTGTCTTCAAAAGCATCTTGGTAGAGATGATCCATGGGCAGGGGCAAACGGCGTTGCAAAGTCTCTTTAATCGCAAGTGACTTAATTTCATTGACGACGCCGCGGTCATGGTACTGAGCGATGCGGTTCAGGAAAAGCCCCAAGGCTTGTTCCGGCTGAGCGAAAATTTTCTTCAAACCTTGAATATCCATATCCACAAGATGCATTAAATCTTGTTTGCGATCCGCAAAGTCAAAAAGCAATTCCACTTCTTCGGGGCCAACAAAGGCCAGGAAGCGCTGATACAGGGTGGCGATCACATCACTGTAGCCACGGATGAGTTCTTCCTCGTTTTGTTTACCGAAGAGATCCATTCCCATGTCCACATTGTAAAGTCTGTTGAGGAAGGTCTCCATGACTTCTCCCTGAAGGATTGCCCCGTGTTGGGGGATAATCATCAGGGGGGGAGGATCCAGAGCGCGAATCGCATCAATGGCATATTGGACTGATTTTTTCGATGGCATATAAATCTGGTGGAAAGTTTTAATGCCGTCCCAATGTCCCTCTCCTGCAAAGAGATCTAAATTACCAGGCGGATTTAAGCCGCCGAGCAAATCACCTGTAAACAAAGCACGTGCCTGACGATCATAGATGGCAAAACAACCTACAAAGTGTGCATAGGGTGTTGGCACAAAATCCAGAACATGTTGTTTACTCGTCGCCAGGGTGACTCTTCTTTGATCAAAACTGTGAATGTTTTTATAGGTTTTCGAAGGAATTTCAAAGAAACGGATCAAACGCCAGGTATCCTCAGTACACAAACAGAGAGAACGGGGATTCATTTTTGAAATAAAGGTTGAATTCATTCCCACATCAGGATCCTGATGGTTAATTGAGTACATTTGGACTTGGGTGATATCCGAAATGATGGAGCCGACCTTGCGAGAAATAGTTGGGAAAAAATCAGAAGGGCCTGGGTCGATTAAAAAATTAATGGCTCTTCCATCCGCTCGAAAGCGTCTTAAAAAGACATTAATTTGCAGAAGGCTGTTCGGATCTCTCTGGCTAACCCAAAAAATATCAGGCGCGACTTCAACAGCCTTTTCTAAATCATGTTGTTGCATTTCTTTTCCCCTTATATTGTGTGCAGCAGAAGCAAAACCTACCTACTTTGTGGAGAGGCTTTTCGTCAAACTGACTCTAGGTAATAGTCACATAGCTTCATAGTTAATTTTAGCTTGATATCTCAAACTATTAAATTGATACGTGTCAGTTCTAAACTTTGATTTTAATCAATTTTGTGCATTATGAAAAGACCCTGTGACATACTACAGTTTAGTTTGAGAACAAAAAAAAAGCAATTTTATCCGTTTTGAGATATTGATCACAAATCTGCCTATTGAAGATCACGCAAAATAAGATCATGAGACTTCAACATTCTATTCTATTGAGTTTTGCACTGAGTTTGGTAGGCTGCAGTGCCCATTTTCAATCTGCTTCACGTGAGTGGGATCAACCCAAACCCAAATTGGTGAGCCTGCAAAAATCCAATGGCAAACCTCGTTTGGTCTTGTTTGATCCAGGAAAATACCCAGTCACAGATTTAAAGTCTGAGAAAACTCAAACGTATAAACAGACGAAAAACACCTCAAACTGGAAAGTAAAACCACCTGATTTGCAAAGCAGCTCTGGTTTAACTGAATTGCCCGTGCGCTCAAGTGACCGTTTGCCACAGGGGTTTTGGGAGTCCACCACTCAGTCTGCGCCTGTTGTGGAAATTGCCAGAAAAATGATTGGCATACCCTACCGTTATGGGGGAGAGACACCTGAGCAGGGATTTGATTGTTCTGGTCTTGTACATTATGTTTTTGGCCTGAGAGGCATCGGTATGATGCGATTGGCCAATGAGCAGTTTTTGGAAGGCCAGCCAGTTTCTCGTCAGGAATTGTTGCCAGGAGATTTGGTGTTTTTTAGCATCTCAGGAAAAATTGTCGATCATGTGGGCATTTATGCTGGCGAAGCTCAGTTTATTCATGCACCTCGCACGGGGCGTGTGGTTTCCTATGATCGCCTGGATTCAGACTATTTTTCGCAGCGTTTTCAGGGGGCAAGACGTATTGCTGGTTAGTGATAACAAAAATAAGCGCCATATTTTATGACGCTTATCATATTTGTTGAAATTAATCTAATTTGAAGTCGAAATCTTTGAAATCAGAGAGAATATCAAGTACGATATTGCCATCAGCATCTTTTGAACCGGCATAGCCGCCTACAACGGCAAAGACAACATTGGCTTCTTTGGACTTCAATTCATTTTCATCGTAGAGACTGTTTCCGTTTTCATCGTTAAAAGCGAAAATTTTAAAGTTTGCTCCCTGTGCTTTTTGGGGGGCTTTGGGCAAGGCAAAATTGTATTTTCCGTCTTTTACGGGGGCAACCGCTAAAGTGGTATCACTTTCAATGGTTTTATTCTGGGTATCAATTTTATTGCCAGAGACATTCATAAACGCGCCATAGACTGCAATTTTTGTGGAAATGCCCACTTTTGAACCTGTTACGGCACCCGAAATTCCCTTATCTCCCTGAACTTCTTGCCCTGTAGAGGTTGTGGCCAGAGGAGCAGTGGGGCCGCAGGCCACCAAAGGTGAAATCATCGCAGCCAGAGCCAGGGTTCCCAAAATGTTTTTCAGTTGCATCGTTATACCTCGTATATTTTTAGACAAATTAAGTTGGCTGAAGACTCTTTCAGCACGTGTTGATACAGACGTTATCATTGCTTAAAAGGTTTCATTTCTGCCTGAATTCTAACATGACTCAGGGTTCGCGTTGCCTGTGAGCGTGATACAATCACTTGAGTTTCTTCAGCTGAGAAGATTTTAAACAAGGTGATTAAAATGTATTGGATCTATGTGCATGGTTTTAATTCTGCGGGGTATGGCAATAAAGTTGATGCCTTGAGAGCTTTCTATGGCGCTGAATCTGTATTAAATCCTACTTTGCCAGTAGATCCGGCCGAGGCCATGGCTTTTTTAAGGGCCTTGATCTCGCGTTTGCCCCAATCAGAAATTTTTTTACTGGGTTCCTCTTTGGGGGGCTTTTATAGCTTGAATTTGGCTTTGGAATTTCCTGTCAGGGCAGTTTTGATCAATCCGGCCTTGCAGAATGTGGCTGGGGGATTGCGTCAATATTTGGGAACGCTGAAGAATTGTAAAACCCAGGAGAGCTATGCCTGGACGCAAGCCGAATTGAATGCCTTGCTTGAATTGGAGTTAAATGCAGAGAAGGTACGTGCCGCTTCTTCCCGTATTTTGGCCTATCTAGACCAGGACGATGAAGTTTTGCCCACTGCAGAACATGCTGCCCTGCTCGAATCCTGGCAAATTTCCAGCCAAGTGTTTTCAGGGGGAAATCATCAGTTCCAGCATATGCAAGAAGCTTTGGGTGATTTAAATCAACGCTTGGCTGCGGGGCGCTTCTGAACCCGATTTCGTCCTTTTTCTCCCAGCAGGATGCCAGATTTTTGCAATAAAGGCCTTTGTGGTGAGGGGAGTTTCTTGAATTGACCCAATGAATCGGGCTGCCAGAGTACGAGATAGTTTTCTGGTAAACGTGCCATGGGAGGATGCAAGAATGCCTGACCAGGACTGAATTTCTGAGCGCTGAGGAAGACTTCTGGTGCTTGCGGCGAGGCTTTGAGGGCAGTAAATAACTGGTGGGCAGAGAGATAGGTTAATGTGGCCAAAGGAGAAGTCTCTCCAAAACGGCTCCGATACTTTTTGCTGAATTCTTCAGGCGTTTCCATATCCGGAAAGACGGTAAGAACATTCTGAACATTGCTTTTTCCGGCTTGCCGGATGAATTCTTTATCAAATAAGTCTTGTGGACCTGCCAATACCAAATTGAGGTTAAGATTGGAAAGATTTTGAGCCCATTGAGCGGCACCTGAATAACCTCCCGCATATAAAATAACTTCGGTTTCATTTTCAAGCAGGTTTTGAATATTTTTGAGTGAGGGTTCTGAGTTTTGGATTATTTGAGAAACAGTTTTGAGTTGAAAGAAATTTAATTGACGTTGATATGCTTTTTGCAAGGCCCGTGCAAAAAGACTTTCGGGTTCTGTGACAATTGCGAAGCGTTTATAGCCACTTTTTACGAGATAATTGATCAGGCTTTGAGCTTCCTGATCGGGGTTGGCGAGGTTTTGCATGATACCATGTGCCGTACCAGGATTTTCAAGCTGAATGCGCCCTGGGGCCAGAACCAAGAGCTTTTTTTCTAAGTAATGCGGTAAAATTTCCTGACTGATTTCTGCTCCCGCTAAAAAGAAAAGGCCTTTTGAATTTAGTTTCAAGAGATCACGACTGTTTTCGCGTGCAAGGGTGGGATCGCCTCGGTGATCGCGAATATTTAAACTAATGGTATTGCCTGCGATGCCGCCAGATTGATTGATTTCTTCAACAGCGAGTAGCAGTGCATTGACGATACTTTGACCGCGCGGCGCTTCTGGGCCGGTCAGTGGGATGGATACACTTAAATTGATACTGTTTTGTGGAAAACAGGCATTTAAGTTGAGGATAAGCGGAAGCAGAGCGGCCCATTTGAGGCAAGACAATTTCATCAAAAAAAATTAACCAGCGCTTTGACGGTTTTTGAGAGGCTTTGAAAAGAGCAATAGGGTTTGTTGACGCGTGTTTTTCAATTCTGTTTGAAGTGCCAGATCATTCTCGGGGTTTGCAAGACTGAGTTTATGCTTTAAAAACTGAATATCCTGTTGTATTTGTTGAGCCATGGCAGTGGAGAGGGTATGTGTACATGCCTGGCATTGTTCGAGTGCTCTCAGCGACTCTTTTTCTTTGCCTTGCTCATAATAGGCGCGGGCCAAGAGGAAATAAACACTTGCCTCAGAGGCTCCGACGGGGAGCTGTGAGACATAGACCAATGTTTTTACGGCATCTTCTAAACGCAGGCATTCACGGTAGGCAAATGCCAGGTAAAGATAGGCATCTAATTGATCGGGACGCGAAAGGATGGCGTGTTTAAATGCCTCAATCGCATTTTCATGTTGATTGAGTCGGGCGTAAATAAAGCCTTGCAGTCGGTAACTCATTTCCCATTCTGGAAGATGAGGCCATTCCGCTTCGTTTAACAAATTCTGAATCATTTTATTGGCTTGAGCGTATTCACCCAGATGATAATAAAGATTGGCTAAATTATGGCGGATCTCATGGGATTCAGGCTGGGCTTTAAGCAACATTTGATAGAGATTGAGGGCTTCATGGTAAAAGCCCATTTCATGTGCCAATGTGGCTTGCGCGTAACGTGTGGGGGGGTGTGCAGGATCCAGTTCAGCTGCCTTGCGATAATGATCCAGGGCAGTTTCTCGGTGACCCTCTAAATAATAGATATGTGCCACTTCAGCATAGGGAGGAGCCCAATCAGGCCAGGTTTGCATCAGTTGTTGAAAATGTGCCAACGCTTCGTAGCGACGATTCAATTTATGCAATAAGTGTGCCACTTCAAAATGATAATTTTTATTTTGGGGATCCAATTTCCAGGCCTGCTCATGTAAAACACAGGCAGATTCAATAAAGCCCTCAGCTTTTTCAATCTGACCCAAAGCAAAATAAATCGAAGGATCGTCTTTGGCGGTCTCTAAAATCCGTTCAAAACAACGACGGGCTCGGGGCCATTCTTTTCGCTCTTGGTAAATATGCCCCAACATTTTGAGTGAGGGCAAGTGGTAGCCATTTTTTTGTAGGGCCAAGAGGCAGTATTCCCGCCCGGCATCAGCTTGATGCAGTTCTTCAAGACGCATTCTGCCTTCGGCGTAGTAAATATCAGCGTCTTCCAAAAGCAGTTCAATTTCCTGCGCCATTTTACGGGCTGTGGGGATGCGATAATCTCGATCTTTTTGCAAGCTTTTAAAAATCAGACTTTCAAGTGAAGCTGGAATCCAAGGGTTGAGTTTTTGTAAACTGGGGGGAGAACTCTTCAGAACATTCTGAGCCAAATCATTCTGATCCTCCCCTGTAAACGGGAGTTGACCCGTCAGAAGCTGATAAAAAACAATACCCGTAGAAAACAAGTCTGTACGGTAATCTAAATCGACATCACAGTTGATTTGCTCAGGAGACATATAGGCAAGCGTACCTTGAAGCATTCTGGTTTGTGTTAATTGGGGCGCAAAAACCTGTCTTGAGCAGCCAAAGTCAGTTAAAAATAATCGATTTTCGTTATTTACTAAAATATTTGAAGGTTTAATATCGCGGTGGATGACGCCTTGTTCATGCAGGTAATGGAGCGCTTGACAGAGTTGTTGAATTAAATCAAGTGCTTCTAAGAGTGTAAAACGCTGTCCTGATTTGAGTTTTTCTTCAAGATTGGGGGCTGGAATATATTCTAAAACCAAGCAGGGTAAGCCTTGAGCCTCGAAGACTTCAATCGCTGGAATGATACGGGGATGGTGTAAAAATTGATGAATTTCACATTCCCGTCGAAAGCGTTGGATCTGTTCTTCTTCACTGAGGTTGCTGCGTCTATCGGCTTGATACTGTTTAAGAATGACGCGTTTGCCCTGAAGATTTCGGGCGAGAAAGAGACGGCTTCCTATATGAGACGATAGTTCTTTAAGAAGGGTATAGTCTCCAACAGTCCATTCCTGGTTGCCAGTTGTATTTTCCAGCATATTCTCCGGGGTGTGCATTCCAAACGTGATTATTCCGGGGCAATGGAAACCTGACATGGGGTGCAATCCCAGTCAATGAGCCTGATTCCTATGATCCACTGTCAAACAAGCATAACATAAGTTTAAATCAGAGAATATAGCCTTTGACACATTTCAGAAGAAATTATTGTAATTTGTAAACACTTATGATTTCAGTTGCTTAATGAGTTTATTTGCCGACATTTCAAGATTTTTTAAAACTTCCATACTTGGTTTGATTGCTTGAAAGCGATAGGCATCTAATGATTCTAAAAACGCTTCAATTTCATTGGGCAGCTGAGGGGGGCATTTCGGACTTTCGGCTAGAAAATTGCAAATTTCCTGGGTAGTCATGCCACTGTGCAGATTGGGGTCATAGTCAAGTAAAGTTTGTTTAAAGCTGTTTCTAATATTTTCGAGACTTAAGGGTTCATCTGTTTGGCTTATGGATGAGCGATGCGCATTCTGTGCGATTGAAATAGAGTGGGGTCTAGGCTGCTGAGACTTGGTGTGTTTTTTTTGCTTCAGAAAAATCATTCCTCCGCCCAGAATTAAGAATATGGGGAGGAGTATCCATGTCCAAGTGAATGGCTTCTCTGGGGCTTTAACAATTAAGTTGATGGCTTGGGTCTGAATCGCCTTTCCGTTTTCATCTCCCAGAGCCAGTTCAGGAATTCTGTATTCTCCTGCCTTATCTGCTACCAGCGTAAAACCATAGGTCTGAATCATGCGCATGCTTTGATCCAGACTCGAAATATTTTGACCTGTTTGGGTAGCCAGCAGTTTTAAACCTTGAATCTCTGGCAGTTGTGGAGTGGGTGCTTGAATGAGCTGTTGATTTTGGTTGAGATCGACAATGCGTTGAATACTCAAAACAACAGGTTCTCCGGGTTTGGCAGGATTGGGGCTGAGTTCGGTATGAACCAAGACCTTGGCCTGAAGCACTTGACTGCTTCCCAATAGGCAAATGCCTATCAGGAAGAGGGTTTTAAGCAGATTTATGACAGACCTTTGCCTGCTACACGTCTTATCCATTGACTCATCTGTTCAGGGTTGTCTGAAAGGGCCAGGGCGTCTGAACCGCTGATGACACAGTTGTCATAGAATTCGAACAGAGACATATTCCCCGATTGCATTCCGTCGTAAGGGCTGGTTTCAATGACTTTGTAGAGCTCATTGATTTCATTGCGGCGGATATAGTCGCGGGAATTGTCTCCCCGAGCGTTGGGGGTGATCAACAGAATTTCGATCGAGCATACGCGGCCTGGGCGATCCCAGCGTTTCAAGAGACGTTGAGAAATCGAAGCTCTGATGGTTTCAGATAGCTGTAAGCGAACCTGTTCTTGTTCATGCGGGGGGAAGGTATTGATAATACGGTTAATGGTTTGAACGGCGTCATTGGTGTGCAGGGTGCTCAAAACCAAGTGACCTGTTTCTGCCGCTTTCAAGCCTGCAATAATCGTATCCTGGTCACGCATTTCCCCGATCAGAATGATATCTGGTTTTTGACGTAAGCCGGCGCGCATCCCCATTGGGAAAGACAGGGAGTCAATTTCTACCGCGCGTTGGGTAAAAATTGAATTTTTGTTGGTATAAACATATTCCACTGGGTTTTCCAGGGTGAGCACGTGGCTTTTGCGGTTTTGATTGGCAAATTCAATAATCGACGCCAGGGTGGTGGTCTTGCCTGAACCGGTTTGACCTGTTACCAAAACCAGGCCCAAACGCTCAAATACCAGTTTTTTCAAAATCTGAGGAATAATCAAGACATGGGTGGGCAATGGGTCATTGGGGATCAGACGCATGACCAGACCTACCGTACCCTGAGACCAATACACATTACAACGGAAACGGGCAACTCCTGGAACTGAAAAAGACGTATCCATTTCACGGGTTTCTTCAAACTGAAGAATCTGCTCTTCGCTCAATTGTCGGTAGGCGTAGTGCTGGGTATCTTCGGGCTCCATGAATTTTTCAAAATCGGGGTGGGGAATAACATCCCCACGCAAAACCCCAATCGGACGGCAGCCTGCTTTGAGGTGAATATCATCTGCGCCCCATTGCACCATGGCTTTGAGAATATTAAACATCGAAGGGATATCGCGATCCCGCTCGTATTCATCCTGTTCAAAACCGCTTAAATCCAGTTCTTTGGCTTCTGAGGTCATGGAGCGGAAACGGCTGTCAACGATCTCTTCGATATCCGGTCGAATCGCTTCCAATTCATCGCCGACCTGATCGGGCATGCCGAGGGGCTCTACCACTTTCATGAAGTTTTTTATTTCAAGGAATTGATCGGTGGTGCCCAAGGGGCTGTCGCCCAGATTGCGCATGATTTCGCGGAAACCAGGTACTTTGTGCTGGGTAATGCCATGGACAATTTCCATGGGAATCACGATATTTTTATTCGTGATCGGGTTGGCGACTTCAAGATAGACACCGTTGATAATCGATTCATCACCTGGGAAAGAGGATTTTGTTTTTTGATTGCGAAAATGGGTAATGCAATAGGGTTTCTTTTTAGCTTTGCATTCTTCAACCACTTCTTGAACAATTTGATCATGAATCTGACGCAATTCGAGATTATCAAAGACTGAGCGAACGGCCGGAATATAGCGCTCCATAACCATGTCGCGCAACATGTTTTCGCTCATCAGTTTCCTGAGGTAAGCCGCTGTTGCATCTAATTTCTGAGGCTGCAGCATATCAGGGAAATCTTGCGACATTGGAGCAAACCCTCGTTTCGTGTGGTGATTGGTCGTATCCTATTGTAAACGATGAAAGGCCAAAACGTAACCAGTGGATCTTAGCTTTGAGGATGAAAAACTGCTCTCTCATGTGCTTTGAGCTTGTTCTCTAAAGTAAAAGGTTTGCCTTCCCAGTCTTTGAGATAGCTTGATTTTATTTGTCTTAATTCCACAGGCTCTCCCTTTAAAATGCCCTGGTAATAATCCCAAAGGTTCCAATCGAGAGTAATTTCAAAGGGGCCAGGCTTCATATCCAAATCAAAGGCCAAGCGGCTGAGGGCAATGGCTTGAGACAAGAGTTCTTCTGAAAACTCTGTATTTCGCTGTTTCAGTAATTCTTTCAACCAGGCCTCAGATTCTGCATAGACCTGATCTACCTGCCCTGCTAAAATCCAGTTGATAAAGAGATATTCATCGGCCAACCAGAATACTGCCCATTCCCCTTCTCCCATGACAAATTCATAGTCACCAGCCTGAATGGAACGGGCTTTTTGAATCAAAAACTGAATGCCTGCGTGCAGAAGAGGGAAGCGTTCAGGAGCTTGAATCAGCCATTCCAGACTTTCACGGTAAGAAATACCGGCCTGATTGGCCAGGAGAATAAAGGGAAGTTGCAACCATTCCTTGCGGAAGTGAAACAGACCCGTCACCCAAGCGAAAACACGTGTGCGAACCCAGTCTTCGCGAGACATCGATTTTGAACCAATCACCAGTTCCTGGGTTTCTTCAATCCCATCGATGGCTTCTTCGGGTTTGCGGTGGGCATTGGCCAAGGGGACCTCAACAGTTTCAAGACCGTATTTGGCAATATAATCTGGGTGGCCCATTTCTGCATTGGGAAGAATGGCAAGATTGTGAAATTTAATGCAGCTGTGCTGACCTTGGCCCAAGAGGGTGTTAATACCTTCAGCAAAGGAGTCATAGCTTTCACCGGGAAGACCCACGATGATATCCGTATAGGTGATAATTCCATCACGGGTAAAACGCTGCTGTAAGACCTTAAAGGATTCAAGCGAGATATTTTCCCGGCGAATACTTTCAAGTGTATGGGGATCGATGGATTGCATTGAAAGTGTCACTTCGCTGTTGAGTTCGGCACCATAGAGCAGGGTTTGAATTTCATACACCCGTTCTGTCGCATTTTTTGCATTCTGAAACGACATCAAACGGGGATAACCCCATTCTTTTTTGGTTGCAGCCAATTGGCGAGCCAGCTCAACATCACGGGGCAAAATACCGAAATTGGCATCACAGCAAAAGACAAATTCCAGTTGGTATTTTACAAACCAGTCGATTTCCTGGTTTAAACGCTCCAAATCAAAACTGTAGATTTTGCTTTGAACGGCAGAACCCCAATCACAAAAACTGCACGAAAATGGACAGCCACGATTGGTTTCCCACATTGCAGACCACTTTGTGGGTTTGATTTGTGAGCGGATCAGCGGTTCAAAAATGCCTTTTAAATAGGGAGACGGGATTTGATTGATGTCTTTGATTCTGGCCCCAGGTGCTTGGTAAACAAATTGGTTTTGCTTGAGATAACTGATCCCGGCTATGGTTTGCCAATCGCGGGTTTCAAGCTGTTCTAAAATGTGTAGAAAAACCGCTTCGCCTTCGCCATGCACACAGAGGTCAATAAACGGATTTTCGCGTAGAAATTTTTCGGCCCGGTCAGGTACCTGGGGGCCGCCCAACACGATGAGTGCTTGTGGATTCGTTTCTTTGACGGCTTGTGCAATTGCCAATGTGCGTTTGACATTCCACATATAGGTGCTGAAGCCTACCAGGTCTGCTTCTCGGAAATACCAACGGGCTTGCGCCAGGGAAACGGGTTTGTGAATGGGAATCAAAAACTCAAATATATCAGGCTGACTCGCGTGTTCCTGGGCATACGCCTGCAACAAACCCACAGAATAGGGGAGGTAATTCATGGCATTGCTGTTGATCTGAACCAGACCAATTTTCCAGGGATGGCGCATATAATATCTCTTTGTTTTTCCTGTATTATACCCTTTCACACCAGCACTGATTTTTACGCATGGCGAATTCTTTGAAAGGTCTGAACCTATGTCACATCCGCTTTCACTTTCACAGCTGCCCCTCAGGGAAATGCAATCACAGCTGGGAGAAAAATACAGTTATACCGCTGATCTCAGCCAATGCTTAAACATGCAGAAACTTCAGGTCTATTTTGAGATCCTGCCCCCTGGACGCAAAGCTTCAAAATCGCATTATCATTCTCACAAAGAAGAAATGCTTGTCATTTTGGAAGGGCAAGGCCTTTTAAACGTGGGCCAAGATTGCTATCTTCTCAATCCAGGAGATGCATTTGGGTTCCAACCCGGTAGAGAAGCCCTGCATGTGCTTGAAAATCAGGGCGAAGTTGATTTGCGTTATCTGATCATTACCCACTTCAGCCCTGAAGATACTATCGTTTGGGGCGAAACAGCTCCATAAATAATTGCTTAGCTTTCGAGCTCAGCCAGTACTGAATTGAGTAAGTCTTCACTGGAATGGCTGGATTCAATTAAACCTTTGAGCGCAGGTAAAATAGCTGGCAAATAGGAGCCTACGACTTCCAGGGTATCGACAACCAAGTCCAGGCTAATCTTTGAGCTATCAAAGCGCAAGGCGTATTGATAGGCGACTTCGCCCTCAGGAGAAACGAAGAGGGCCCCAAAGGGCAGGATTTCATTGCATCCCATTACACATTGGAAGCTCTCCAGGTGTCGGCTGGTCTCCAATTCTGCAAAGGAAACTGGCAAAACCATCTGAAATTGCAATGTGAGGGGGCCTTGTTTGCCTTTTTCGGGAGCATCGCTGATATACAGTCGAATCACAAATTGAAAGGCTTTTGGGTCTTCTGAAGCAGGATCTTCAAGGGCCACCAGCAGAGACTCCACCTCGCAATCGGGCGAGGCAGGCATCCATTCTATGGCAGCTCCTTCCTGCTGAAGGGCTGTAAATAGGAGGTGAAGGGGAGAGTTTGTTTTTGACATATTCTTTTCTTTCTATTGAGCGGATTCGGCTTTGAAGTTTTTTTTCCAGCCCCAATGGGCAAAAATCTCGGCTCCCTGTTCAGACTTTAAGAAATCACGAAAAGCTTTGAGAGCGGGTTTCGTTTCTCCGCGTGTGCTGGGGACAATGGCAGTATCCCGATACAGGGCATATTCAGGTTCAATATTGACCAGATCAGCCAAACTTGGATTGGCGATTTGCCAGATATTCCAGATAATCCAGACATCCAATTGAGGTTCTTGACCCCAGAATTGTCGTGCTTCAGCGCTGTTTTTAGCTGCCACTTTAATATTTTGACGCAAAGCCTTCACTTTTTCAATCTCACCACTGCGTCCGATCATGTCTTCCCATGCGCCTGTCTGGCCTGCTCCATTGACGACTAAAATATTCAAGCCTGGTTTTAAAAGGTCGCGTACCCCCCGAATCTTCTTCGGGTTGCCGGGTCTTACCAAAAGTGCCAAAGGTCTTAAATATAAAGGTTCGACTTTTGGGCTCGAAATTTGTCCCTCAAGGGCCAGGATAAAGTCACTCATCATGTGTTCAGAGCCAGAATATATCATGTCAGCATTTTCTTTTGCCTGCTGAAGCCAGGCAGAGGTGGGGCCAGCCGTGATTTCAACATGAATGGAGGTTTTTTGTTCAAAAACTTGGGCCGCTTCGCGCATGGCGGGGGCGGGGCCACCGGGCCCGTAAACGTGGAGAACTTCCTGGGCAGAGACAGCCTGGGCAAATACCAGACTGCTCAGTACGAAGGTTTTTAGCAGGAGACTCAATTTCAAAATCTTATCCTCAACTTTCTTATGGCTTTAACCGCTTAGACAATTTGTTTAGGGTATTCAGGTTGCGAAAAGTAATTTTTTGCTTCAATCTAGACTCAATCGCTTTGATGAGCTGACTTTGATGCACGCCTTGAGCACAATAGACATAGACTGCATGTTGACCGATATGCCAGTTCTCAGTTTTTGATTCGCCATTCAAAGTTTTGAGTTGGGAGAGCTCACTTTGATTGCTGAGAATTCCGATCTGAACTTTGGCAGGATCAAAGTTTTCAGGGGGAAAGGGGTTTTCTAAGCAGATATTTTCTAATTCCTGAAGCGGAAAGACCATGACTGGATTGTTTAAATTGAAGCGCTCAGCCAGGCCTTGAATAAAAGCTTGTTTGATGGCGGATTCAGATACTTCGTTGCTTGAAAAATAGAGGTTTCCACTGTTTAAGAGCGTTCCTGGGTTTTCAAAACCTAAGTCGCGCATCATCAGGATCAAATCGGCCATGGCAATCCGATGGTGCTTGCCGACATTGATACCCCGCAAAAGGGCAATCCAAATTTGCATGAAAATGCCTGCTTTTTCTTTTCAGTATAGCGAATCGGCAGGCAGAAAACCCCCCAGAATTTCTGGAGGGTTTGATAAAGGCTGAGATTTATTCAGTAAAACTGGTGCTGAGAGCCTGTCTGTGAATTTCGGCGATGCCACTGAGGGTATTGAAGCGAATGCCTATTCCCAAGGGCTGACCTGCAGCAGAGGTGCTGCTGCGCAGGCCTTCAACCAAGGTGGTAAAATAGCCGTCCAACCAGACTTGGCTGACTGTGAAGTTGGTACTGAAAGCCGTATGGTAGGCATCGCCATTTTCTCCGCTCAGGTAGTTATCCAACGCTTCTCCCAGATCCGCGATCAGGGCTTGTGCATCGGCTTGGCCTTCTGTCTCTGTCTGGTTGGTGCCACAACTCTGCCCGGCATGGGTTTCGGCCAGACAGGCAGGATGTGCTTTGCCCATACTGCCCACAATAAACAAGGATTGATCCAGTTCTGACTGGCTACTGGGATAAAATGGCGTGATCCAGTGGTTGACATCTTGGGTAAACCAGCCCCTGGCACGTTGCTGGGGATTGGCTTGAGGGGCAGCATCGTGGTTTCTGGCTGGCGTGGCCCGATCGGCTGGAAGCCAGAGATCAGGGTAATCGCTCTGGCTTAAAGAGGCCTGGCAATCTTCAACAACGCCCCCAATGGTGTTGATGCCCGCATCAAGAGCACCTTGAACCCATCCTCCCGCTGTGCCAGTTTCATTACAGGCCCCTGAGGCGATGTTTCCCTCTGCCCCAGCCGCGTTGAGTTCACTTACCAGCGGTGAGAGATAGGCCACGATTTCTGAATAACTTGCGTTTTCGTGCACATCGGCATGAAGGCTCACGCGGTGGCCATAGCTGTTCTGGAGCAAATTCACAAGACTGTTTAAGTTAAAATCTCCATTCAGAGGGGTGTGAACGGTGGCTTCCCCCTGGTAGGTTCTAAGAAAATCATTCCCCAAACCGATCGACAAGCTCAGCCCTGCATTGTGCGCTGTTCTTGCGATTTGAATGAGATAATCGGTTTCTTGATCATTGGGAAGCATGGCATTTTCAACATGCAATTCCATGACCAGATTCAAAGTTCCTGAAGTGGGACGGGCTGGAATTCCACTCGGGCTAGAACTGGGGCGTGGGGCGGTGTAAGGGATTGCACTCGGCGTAGGGCTGGGCAAAGGTTTTGGCGTAAATTGGGGAGTGGGGCTTTTCAGTATTTGGGGCAAAGGACTTTGCTGACTTGAACGATCCGGCAGGGGGGAAGCAAAGTTTGTTTGATAAGGGGTGGGGGTAAGTTTGTTTTCAGTTGTATTTTCTTGCATTTGCGTTATTTCAGTCTGTGGGTTTGAAGTTGCTTGTGAATTGGAACCTGTCTGATTCTGTACAGAGGAAGCAGAACGGATGGAGGTAGATTGTGTTGTTTGTGTTTGTTGCGGAGCTTGAATACTGAGTAAGGATTGCAGGATCTCAGGATTTTGACAGCCTGTGATCGTGGCGCAAGCTAAGCTTGCGCATAAAATTTGAGTGAGTTGAAATCTTTTCATAATCCATGATTCTCCCTAAGGTTTTTTTATTGGGCAACCCGGCTGACTGCTTGAGTCCCGTGGCTTTGCGTCCTCACCTCACGGTGAGTTTGCCTTTTTCCTCCCTTGCGGAGGGATAGTTTGATTATCCTCAACTTGAGAGGGCTTTGCGATGCGCTCCAATACAGCTTTTGTGTTAGCTTGCTGGCATGAAAAATGTGATCAGCTTGACAATTTGGCAAGTAAATTTATTAAGCATTGCTTGCTCGAAGCTTGTCTTTTCAGCTTTAGAGGGGCTTCAGAGTTTGCCACAAACAGGGGGTAAGAAAAAAAGAACCTCCTTTTCAGGAGATTCTTTAATTTGTAAATTTAAATTCGTTTGATTCAGGCTTAATCTTCAAGACCCAATTTATTCATAAAACCGGGATCCAAAGGTTCTATCGCTGGTTGGGGCGTTTTTTTGTAAATTTCAATTGGATTGGGGAAGGGTTTAATCCGGGGGAAGGGATCTACAGAGGGTTTCCCGACATGGGGTGGAATTCTGTTTTCGGCAACGGCATCGGCGATTTGATACATTTTTTGGAGAATATCGCGTTCCCATTGTGAGGTCTCATTGCTGCCCATGCGTTTGACGATATTGTCTTTCAGATCATCCAATTCACCAGGGGTCATGCCCTCAATGTTTTCATGAAACGAATTCAGGGCATCGCGTTGGGCTCCGGGATATTTTGCACTGGCTTGAGCCAATGTTTTTTCAATACTTTTGTTATTGCTGTGAAAGAAAGTTTCGGGAGGAATGACACAACCTCCGGGTAAAATGGAGTTGATATGTGAGTCTTTGGCGTGAATCGCTTGGGCAAATTCATTTTCACTGTTTTTGATCTGGGCATGTGTTGCTTTTGCTTCACTTCCCCCTGAGGTTTTTGCGATTTGGGCCAGATGATTCTGATTGGGTTGAATTTGCATTGATGAATGACTCCTGAAGCTTGATAATTTAACTTATCCTTTCAAATAGGCGCTTCTTGTTCAAAAAAATAAATATTAATCCAAGCTTAAATTTATTAAGCTGAACTTTTTGTTGATAAACCTCAGAAAAGATCGTTAGATCTTTTCTTCAAACAGCTTTAATTTTTTGAGCAAAATAGCGTAAGTATTTTTTGAAATCTCAACATGTTCTTCTTTAAGATTTTCATAATCAAGCGTGGCGAAGGAGACTTTTTTGCTCCAGGTATTTTTGAGTTTATCCCATTCTTTTTTCTGGGCCAGATTTCGAATAAAGCAGAGAGGTTCTTCCTCTTCACCTGAACTCGGACAGACTTGAGATTCCAAATTGGCCCTTTCAAGGATTGGACGCGTTGCTGATTTCTTGAGCCGCGCGTAAGCCTGAAAGATAGGCGCCATGCACGGTGCTGAAGTGATAGCGTTCGGTTGCTTCGCCAGCAAAGAAGAGGATCTCTTCGATGTTTTTTGCAAGGTTTTCACGCATAGGAGGGAGGGCACCCAGCGCATTAAAAGAATAAGACCCATAAGAAAATGGATCTTCTCCCCAACGCGTAATTTGGTAATCACTGGGTTTGGGAATATTTTTGCCGAAGATGGTCTGAAGGGTTTGCATTGCGCTGGAGACGATCTCCTGATCCGACCATTTTTCCATGCTTTTGGCTTTTTCACCTGAGCTGAATCCCAAAAGAATCGGGAGCTGAAAGGTTCGCTTGAGGCTGAGCCATTCCGTCCAAGCGGCTTGACCCTGGGGAATTTTCTCGATCCAATCAGACTGTTCAGGCCAGAAGGCACGAGGAAAACGCAAATAGAGTTTGTTGAGAATCCCCATTCCCAGTGCTTGGATCGCTTTTGTTTTTTCCTGAGGCAGGGCCGGGCTGAATTGAATTTTTCCGGCTTTCAGGACTCCCAAGGGCACGGTCACCAAGACACGATCGGCGAGATAGGTTTTGTTTTGTGTTTTAACAACAATTTCGTCTTCAGACCAGTCTATCGATTTTACCTCTTGATTGAGAGTATATTGAATGCCTTTTGCAAGCGCTTGAATCAAGATCTGATAGCCTTGGCTAAAAAGAGCATCCGGGCCATCGAATTCTGCTTCGGATTCATACCATTGGGCAGAGAGTAGCTTGCTGCTGCCAGCATATTCCTGCTCAATTCGGGCACTGATTAAAAAATCAACCCACTGCTGATCCTGTCTTGACAGAGACTGATATTTCACACCCTTGTAAACAGCTGATTGGAGGGATTGATCCTTGTTTTGCTGGTTGGCTTGCTGTATCGCGCTTTGGATTTTATGCCAGAGTGATTCGAGGTGTGCCTCCTGACTTTGATTTAACGCTTTGCCATCGCTTGTATAGATTGAATAGCGATCATAACTGGTTTGAACTGTTTTGGCTTGAATTTGGGCGGCGAGCGCTGTTAAGGGGTTGTCTTTGACACCATGGATCCAACTGGCACCCAAATCCAGAGGTGTATCTTTCCAGTTTTGACTGGTCCAGATTCTTCCTCCCAAACGGTTGCGCCCTTCAAGCACCACTACTTCATAGCCTTTTTTGACAAGCGTTTGGGCTGCGGCCAGGCCCGACATGCCTGCCCCTATGATCAGAATACGTTCTTCTGCTGAAGCTGCCCTTGCCTTGAAGGGTATTTGAGCACCCGCAAGAATCCAGCCCATTAAGATGAGGAACTCACGTCGGTTCAAAAATGCGCCTCCAGGCGTTGATTGATTCGATTTTTGAGACCTAAAGCAGGCGATCTTTGCCTTGCATTTCAAGGTATTTTACTGCCGCTCTGACTTCTTGAGAATGATCGCGATTACAGATTAAAAGTGCATCTTCGGTGTCTACGACGATTAAATTTTCAACGCCAATCACGGCGGTAAATTTATGCGGTGAATAGATATAGGAATTTCGTGTTTCTTTGACAAATACTTCGCCAGTCAAAGCATTTCCTTCTCGGTTTTTTTGACTGAGTGAGTAAACACTTTCCCAGGAGCCGATATCGCTCCAACCAAAATTCCCACGCAGGGTAAAGACCTGGTTTGATTTCTCCAATACTGCATAATCGATTGAAATGGGAGGCAAATCTGAATAGACCTCTTCAAGTTTTTGAGCAAAATCTGGAGCCAGAACTGAGTCAGGTAGGGCTTGCAGTGCCGTGTAGATTTCTGGGCTATGCCTTTCCATTTCGGCCTGAATGGTGTCTGCTCTCCAGATAAACATGCCTGAATTCCAGAGATAATCTCCTGAGGATACGTATTGGATAGCTCTTTCCAGATCTGGTTTTTCAACAAATTCCAATACCTTACAGATTGCCTCACCTTGATTGCGAATATGCAAATAACCATAGCCTGTTTCAGGCCGATCCGGCTCAACTCCCAGCGTGACCAAATAGGGGCCTGTTTGAGCGAAATCAAGCGCCAGTTGAATCTGTTGGATAAATAAGTCTGTCATTTGAATCATATGATCGGCTGGCAAAACCAACATGAGTGCATTGGGGTCTCGCGCCAAAAGCAGTTTGGCTGCCAATCCAATACATGCCGCTGTGTTGCGACCCATGGGTTCTGCGATCAGATTTTCAGGCTGCCAATCAGCAAGTTGCTCGCGAATTAAATCGGCCTGTAACTCATGGGTAATAATAATTTGATGGCTGCGGGGGATCAGGTTTTTCAGTCGGGAAAGGGTCTCTTGAATCAGGGTGTTTTCGCCAAAAATATTCAGGAGCTGTTTGGGCAAGGCCTGTCGGCTCCGTGGCCAGAAGCGTGAACCACTGCCTCCAGCCAGGACGACTGCATAAATCGACTTTTCAGCCGACATTGGCCTGTTTAAAACATTCAGGGAAATGGGCTTCTAATAATTCACGCTGCAATTTAAACATAATCTCTTCTTCTTCAGGTTCCTGATGGTCATAACCCATCAGATGAAGAAAACCATGGGTGACCAAAAATGCCAATTCACGATCCAGGCTGTTTCCTACTTCTTGAGCCTGTTCATTTGCTTTTTCCAGGGAGATGACAAGGTCACCCAAGAGATTGTTTTCCATGCCTTGAGGAAAGGAAAGCACATCTGTGGGCATGTCTTTTTCACGGTACTCCAGATTGAGTCTGTGTATCGTCTGGTTATCGCAGAAGGTTACGCTGACAGTTGTTTCGGGTGCACAATCCATGGCTTTGCCTAGGCTTTCCAGATAGGCAACAAAGCGGTGGTTATCCAAGTGGTAATTTAAGCGCGCAGGCAGTTCAGGATCGATGTCGAGATTAATAAAGATTTCCATGTTTCCTCAAAAAAAATTGAATCTTGATCATTATAACCTGAGCCCTGGGTCAAAAAGAATTTAAGCCTTGAAGAGCAAACAACTGAGATATTCGGCTTTTCCGGCTCTACCACCTCCCTTACCCTCTCTGGTCTGGAGTATAATGAATTTATAGGCAAAGCTATGCAAACGAAAATGGATACGGTTATTGAGTCCCTGAAACAACGGAGAGAAGGTGTTCTTTTTGTTATTTCTGGACCTTCTGGTGCAGGTAAAGGAACCATTGTTCAATCTTTGCTTCCCCGCCATCAAGACTTGCATCTTTCAGTTTCAATGACTACCCGTCAACCTCGGCCCGGAGAAATCGAAGGACAACATTATTTCTTCGTCAGCCAGGATGAATTTGAAACCCGTATCAGTCAGGGAGAGTTCTTGGAATATGCGCGCTATAATGGGCAATATTATGGCACTCCCCGTAGTTTTGCATTGAATAAAATTGCGCAGGGTCAAGACGTGATCCTCGAGATTGAAGTACAAGGGGCCCAGCAAGTACGAAAGAACTGGAATAAACGTTCTGTTCTGCTTTTTGTAATCCCCCCTACTTGGTCTAATCTGGAGTCACGTTTGCGTCAGCGCAGTACCGAGTCCGAATCTGCCATTCAGGCACGCCTGAACAGGGCAAATGAAGAAATGGGCTATTTACCAGACTATGATTATTACGTGATCAATGATCAGCTCGAAGAGGCAGTCATTGCTGTTTCGAGCATTATTGATGCGGAACGTCAGCGAATCATTACCACTTCCACGGGAGAATAGGAAAGCATGTCTACTCCGAATTCAGGGTCAAACGGCAGATCTGGCCAAGGTGACGAAAACCGTTATCATTTGGTCAATACAGTGGCTCAGCAGGCCAAAATAATTATGGCGCATGACCCCAATCCAGCGTTGGCATCTAACCATGCCGCTATTCGTGAAGCTATGCGTAAAAATCGCAATCAACGCGCTCAAGAGAGCTAGGCTCTAACCCTTTTCTTTTAAAGGAAGAGTTGATTGGCCATTGTTTTTTTTGTGCCACAACCAGGCTGTGGAGAGAATATCTTCCAGCCTGGAAAATTGAGGTTTCCAGCCCAAAATTTGCATGGCCTTTTCTGATGAGCCCACCAATACAGGGGGGTCTCCTTCTCGAGGGGGGCCTTCAACAAGTGGAACCTCTCGGCCAGTCACTTTTTCAATACTTGCAATCACTTCTTTCACTGAAAATCCATGACCATTTCCAAGGTTAAAGCAAGCGCTTGTCTTTTTTTCGCGTAAAAATTTTAAGGCACGAAGATGTGCTTGGGCTAAATCCCAGACATGAATATAATCGCGGATACAGGTGCCATCATGGGTATCGTAGTCTGTTCCATGAATAAAGACCTGTTCCCTTTTTCCGGAGATGGCTTCGAAAATAATCGGTATCAAATGCGTTTCAGGTTCGTGGCACTCGCCCAATTCACCCTCAGGATCTGCACCTGCGGCGTTAAAATAGCGAAGAGACACGTAGTTGAAATTTTGAAAGGCATGGGCATAATCTGCGAGCGCCATTTCAATTGCCAATTTGGTTCTGCCATAAGGGCTTAAGGGCAGAAAGGGATGGGCTTCTGTCAAAGGCAAAAATTGGGGGGTTCCATAGATGGCACAGGTCGATGAGAAAATGAAGTTCTGAATTCCCGCTGAAATGACTGAATCTAAAAGTGAGAGGGTTTTGAGTACATTGTTTTGGTAATAGCGATCAGGTGAGCTAACCGATTCTCCCACCGCGATTAAGCCTGCAAAATTCATGACGGCACTGATGGCATATTTTTTAAACACATAGGAAAGTTTTTCAGAATCGCCAATATCCCCTTCAATAAAAGGGCTGTTTGGATTGAGAGGGGCATGTCCTCCACTCAGATTATCGTAAATTAGGGGGGCTAAACCTTGTTTTTGCAGGTATTTAACGACATGAGAACCGATATATCCGGCCCCACCCATGACTGCGATGCCTGTCATCTCTCCTGCATTCCTCGATGAGCTAGATTCTGTAGTAACTGTTTGGATTGGGAAAGTATAACACAGGCTCTTGTTTACAGGCAGCCTGTTCTTGCGACGGTTGCTTGCAGGTTTTCGCTGTGAGGTGATGTGTTATTCGCTTTATTTGGTTAAGCACTTGTGCTTTTGGAGAAAGGAGACGATTTGTAGCTTGTGGCGAGGATGGAAAAAAGCCATGCCCTGTGTTATTTTAAGTGAAGCAAATCAGTCTTGAACTGACAGGAGAATGTGTGTGATTCAGCCCATTTATACTTTGCACCCCAGCAATACTCCTTTGCTGATCAGCATGCCGCACAATGGATTTGCCATTCCTGAGCCTTTACGTTCAAGGATGACGCAAGCAGCACAAAGCAGCCCAGATACAGATTGGTTTCTCGATAGACTTTATGCTTTTGCTGCAGAAATGGGAATTGGGATGCTCAATCCCCATTTTTCACGTTATGTCATCGATCTCAACAGGCCCGCCGATAATGCCAATTTATATCCAGGACAAGATACGACTTCGCTCTGTCCTGTGGATCGCTTTGATTCTGGGCCAATCTATTTATCGGGCCAGGAACCCGACGATCAAGAAATTCAATCCCGAATTGATACCTATTGGAAACCCTACCACCAAGCGCTTCAATTGGAAGTTCGACGCTTGCACCAAGAATTTGGAAAAGTTTTGATTTTTGAGGCTCATTCGATTGCTGCTGAGGTGCCAAGATTTTTTTCTGGAAAATTGCCAGATTTGAATTTTGGAACGCAATCAGGGCAAAGCTGTAGCTCAGATCTGGAGGCGCGAATGGTCAATATTGCTGAAAACTCGGGCTATTCGTGGGTTTTAAATGGCCGGTTTAAAGGGGGCTATATTACCCGTGCCTACCATCAGGTGCCAGAGCAGATCTATACGCTTCAACTTGAATTATCGCAAGCGACTTATCTTGACCCCCAACGCTTAACTTGGAAAGCGGACCAAGCCGAGGAGATTATCCCCGTATTAAAAAAGGTTGTGCAGTCAGCATTGGATTGGCTGAATTCTTGAATTGGCAATGGTTTTGGCGTAGGATTCTGCAGAAATTCAGGTCTGTGATCCCTTTATTGGGGTTGGCTTTGGGGATCATGTTGGTTTTTTCATGGGCAGGACAATTTGTTTTGCCCATGCTACCCAAGGCTTTTCAAATCTTTTTGCAAGAATTGATTCGTGGAAATTTTCATGCCTCATTCAATACCCTGCAATCCTTTTTTCAAGGGCCCACGGGGATGGGCGCATTTATCCTGCTACAGGCCCTGCAGGTCGTAATTGCTCCGATTCCTGGACAATTAATGGGCTTGATGGGGGGGGCTTTGTTTGGCTTTTGGAAAGGCTTGCTCTTTTCAAGTCTGGGCTTGGGCCTGGGTTCGCTCTTGACCATGTTGCTCGGACGTTTGGGGGGCAAGCTGCTGAGAAAATTTCTTCCCCAAAAACTTCTGAATAACTGGCTGCCTTTGCTTGAAAAAGGAGGGGTGATGACGTATTTCCTGATTTTTCTTTTGCCAGCCTTTCCTGATGATGCGCTTTGCTTATTGGCTGGATTAACGCGTTTGCCCCTTAAAGATTTATTTTGGGCCAGTCTTTTGGGGCGTTTGCCTGGTTTGGTATTGTTGTGCCTGGCCGGAACACAATTTGAATCAGATCCCCTCTGGGTTTATTGGGGGGGAGGTCTATTGGGGGGGCTGAGTGTGCTGATTTGGATTTTTCAGGAAGAAATCGAAAGCCACTTAAGAAAACATTGGTTACGAGCTTAAAGGACCTGGAGCCTCACCTTGATCAGTCCTTTGTGGGTTAGGGCAATTTTTTTAAATGCTGAAACTGAAAGATCAATAATTCTGCCACCGCCATAGGGCCCACGGTCATTGATGCGCACGACAACAGATTTGTGATTTCGCAGGTTGGTAACGCGTACAACCGAACCCAAGGGCAGCGTACGATGCGCAGCTGTCATTGAATAGATGTTTACCTTTTCACCCGAAGCTGTACAACAGCGCCCATGAAAACGGGCATTGTAATAGGAGGCAAATCCTTCCATAGAAGGAGACTGTTTACGAGCTACTGAGGGAAGCGCTGAGCAAAGAAAAACGAAGCAAACCAAGGGTAAAAGCATTCTTTGACCTGAAAAATTTTTGCCGGTTTTCAGTATGTTCATTTTACAAGATACCCTTTGAAGTCATTTTGAGCATCGCGTTTCCGTTAGGGAAATGGATGGTGCCCAAGGGTCGTAGAAAGTTTAAAATATGAGAAAATCAAGTTCTCCTCACCTTTTTCCCTTGGCTTTGCTGCAAAAGCGAGGTATTGTCGAACTGACAAATGGTAATTGAAACGTTAGTATACAATCATACACATGAGTATGTCAACCCACTGATCAGCGTGATTTGAAGAATTTTCAAAACATGAACAGCAATCGACATGAAATCAAGATCGGTATTCAGGCTTTTACGTATTCTGAATTTTTCAGTGTTTGGAATGCTTTTTGAGCGACCGTTAGCGCTTGACTATCAGAAGATTGCAAGAGCTCTTGAATGACCAAATCCGCTTGATTTGGATCGATCTCTATCAATGCAGCCAGTGCGAGACCGCGAAGTTCGCTGTCCCCCCAACTGGGGGAATGGGCAAGTTTGATAATGATCGGCAAGGATTTTTGAGCCCTCATTTTACCCAGTGCTGTGATAGCCAGTTGCTGTAAACGAATATCGACAAGATAATCTTCACTGCTGGCTGTCAGGATTTGCATCAGAGGTTCAATCGCTTGGGGGTCTTTTAAGCTGCCAAGTGCTTCAGTTGCAGCCCAACGAACTTCAAGCGCAGGATCTTCAAGGGCCTGGATCAAGGCTTCACTATTTTTACCGCTGGCAAAAATTCCCAAACTGCTGGCCGCTTGGGCGCGAACTGAACTTTCAGAATCTTTCATCAGCAGCTCAAGAATTTGGGGGGAACTTTCCTGGCGTTGATACGTTCCCAAAACCTCCAATGCTGCCTGCCGCACCTCAGGATAGGGGTCTGACAAGGTTTCGTGGATAGGGTCAAATTCGTGAAATTGTGCCAAGGCTCTTAAACAGGCTTGCCGAACCCGAATATCAGGATCCTGTAACATTTCTTTGAGCTTTTCTGTATCATTTTGATCCTGAAGGTTTCCCAAAGCTTCAACAGCCGCTTCACGCACATCCCGGTGCCAGTCTTTTAAGGCTTCAAGAATCAATGCGTGGGATTGTTTTGCTTTGAGTTGTCCAAGTGAAAGGATAGCCTGTTTACGCACTTGTTTACTTTCATCTGAAATTGCACGGAGTAAGGCCGAGACAGATTCTGGCAGGAGGAATTCCTGTAAAGAGAGCGATGAGCGAACCCTTTGTTCCTGAGACTGGCTGTTCATGCCCACTAAATAGAGCCAGATCGGGTTTTCTGGTTCCAGTTTTAAGAGCGATCGAGCTGCCATTTGGCGAATACTTCTTTCGGGATGATCAAGGGCCTCACGCAGGATGGGAACTGCGGATTCTCCGTGAGAAAAAAGCGCTTGAACCGTTGCCTGTAACAATCCCAAATGGGGTAAATAAAGAGATTTATGTAAAAGTGCTAAAATGCGCGGATCAAGGATTTCGGCTGAAATTTGCAAGATTAACAAACGCAAGGATTCATCACTGCTGTCAAAGGCTTTAAGTAAACTGAGCAGTCCTTTTTCACCCATATGGGCCAAGCTTTTAACGGTCAGACTGCGAATATCCTGATCCCAATTTTGAAGCAGATCTTCTAGTTCTGAATAGGAATGCAAATGTTTTAAGACCTCAAAAATCATGCTGCGAAAATCAAAGTTCTCGCTGCGATGTAATTGAGAAATCAAGGGGGGAATCAAGCGATTGTCCTGCCAGACAACCAGCTTTTTAAGCGCTTTGATTTGAATCTCAAGTGGAAGCGTCTGCCATTTCTCCATTACAGGCAAAGGATCAAAGCTACCGATATAGGGTTCTAAGCATGCAATCAATTGAGGAATCACTTCTGGCGTCAGCGTATTTACTTGCTCCAATAGGTGTTGAATCGCCTCTGAACCGAGGTTTATGAGCGCTTGAACCGTGACTTCGGCCAGTTGAGGATCTGAAATATTCAGATTGTTCAAGAGCGGCTCGAGGGCTGACAGGTCGCGAATTTGTCCCAATGCCGCTGCTGCAGATAAGCGCACGGCCTGTGCTTCATCGTTTAAGGCCTCTGCCAGTGCAGGGATGGCTTCTGACAATCCAAGACAGCCCAGTGCTTCTGCTGTTGCTGCACGTAAATCGCGCGTACCAAATTCAAGTGTTTCCAGCAAGGGAGTCAAAGAATCCGGGTGTGCCAGTAAACCCAAAGCTTTGATTGCGGCCAGACCGACTTCCAGAGATTCATCCTCAAGTGCCCGACACAGGCCTTTGAGTGCTCTTGAATCTGAAAGGATTCCCAAGGCAGTGGCAACTGATGCGCGAACATGCTCGTCATCGTCGTCTTTCAGGGCTTCGAGAAGATCCTCTAAATTTCCGGTATCTCCCAAGTGGGCAAGGGACAGAGCCGCTGCTGCCCTGACTTCTTGAGCTTCGTCTTCTACCAATGCAATCTGCAAACCTTCAGTGGCATAGAGATCTCCCAATTCCCCTAAAGCCTGTGCTGCTGCGGCGCGCACATCGCGAAAGCCGTTTTCAAGTGCAAAGACCAAGGGCTCAACAGCTTGCATATCCCCGATTTTGCCCAAAGCCAGAACGGCCTCTTTTCGTACATCCCGGTCACGGTCTTCAAGTGCCGTTAATAAGGGTTTAAGGGCTTCGATGTCTCCAATTTTACCCAATGTTTGTATTGCTGAAGTTCTTACAAACCAGATCTCATGTGCCATTTTTTCGAGCAAGGGTTCAACCGCAAGTGTTCCAAAACGTGGAATGATCTCACATGCTGCTTGACGAATCGATTCTTCTCGATCCTCGATTAAGCCCAATAAAACCTTTAAACAGGGCTCGGGTTCAGGATCTGGATAGAGATTGATAATTTTTAAATAGGCCTGTCTCATCTCTAAATTTTCGCAGGCCACCAAATCCGCTAGCCAATCGTGAAGCGCTAACCATTCTGGGTGTTTTTGAAAGAGTTGCAAAAGATATTTTTTTACTTCGAAATGATCTTCCTGGTGTAAACGATTGATTAAAAAGAGTTTCAAGCGTTCATCTAAAGTTTCAGGGAGGCTTTGAAGTGCCTCCAGACGCTCTTCAAAGTCAGGGGAGAGGGCACTGAGTAAGAGAACCCAGATTTCTTGAGCTGGTTCAAGTCTTTGCAAGGAATCCAATACCTGTAAAAGAACCTGAGCATCGCTATCGCCCAGACAAATTTGGAGATAGTCCAGAGCCAATAAATGCCCAATTCTGCCCAAGGCTTGAGCGGCTGCTGTTCTGATTTCTGGCTCTTCTGCTCGCAAATAAGCAGCCAAAGGCAGAATGGTTTCCATGTCTCCCAATTCACCCAGTGCGATTATAATTCTGTCTTGCCAAGTACTGGCTGGAACCCGAACGATTTCATCCAATAAATAGGGAATAGCTCTGCGATCTTCCCTTTGACCCAACTCAATCACAGCTTCAGGACTGATTTCTGGCTCATGTAAAAAGACATGGTAGAGCAGTACCCAAAGCGCTTCTTCAGGTTGAATTTGGCTTAAGGCAAGAGCTGCCGCCAGTCGCACAGCCTTATCTTCGTCATGAAGCAATTCCATCAGGGGGGCAAGCGCTGATTCAGCGCGCACATGGCCGAGAATTTGTGCGCCTAACGCTCTTACTTTGGGCCGATGATCTTGAAGCGACTGTCTGATCAATGCTGAAGACACCATTCCTCCCAAGAGAGCCAGTCCCTCTGCTGCAGCCATTTGAAGAATTTCGTCTTCAGATTGACGTAGCATGAGCAAAAGTGGCTCTACAGCATGCATGTCACCGGAATTTCCCAGACCTTTGCAGGCTGCCATTTTTACTTCTCGATCAGGATCCTTCAGCATGAGATTGAGCAGGGCTGCGTTTGCGCGATTGTCGCGTTCCCCGCCGATAGTGGAGTAATCATCTCTTAAGCCCCCGAGATAACGTGCTGCAGACTCTCGAATTTCCCATTCCGGGGCATTAAGTTGCTCGAGGATCTCTTCAAGGGGACAATATTTTTTGAGTGATTGAAGGACTTCAAGGGCAGAGCGGCGAACCAACCAATCGCTGTTTTTCAATTGTTCCAAGAGAAAGGGGACAGCACTTTGCCCATACTTTACGATTGCGTCATAGGCAGCTTGAACGACTTGGGGGTCTGAATCTTGCAAGAGTGCAAAAATCCCAACCATGGCTTCAGGGGTTTGTATGCCTGCCAAGGCCTGTATCACTGTTCGGCGAACATCCGGATCTCTGTCGTTGAGGGCATCAAGCAGAGGGGTTAATGCCCGAGCATCTCCCATCAGGGCCAGTTCAAGCGCAGCACTCTCGCGCATATTTGCACCAGGATGCCTTAATTGCAGTAAAAGTCTGTCTAGGTCTTCCAAATCAAAACACCCTACCCCTCATCAATAGTACACACCTATTTAATTTATTTAATTATTACGTATTCTTGAGTTAACTGCTATGGCTCCCCAGACAAAGGCCCTTACACTTCTGATTATATTCCCACATACAGGTATACTGAATCTCAGTGGTATCAAGTTCTTTTGAGGTCTAATCAATTTGGGCGAAATTTTTCCAACTGAAATGGTGCCTGTGACCGAGCCCTATTTTTTATTTTTTCAGAATTTCATTGAAGCTTGGCCAGACAATGCAAGTGTTGTGCTCAGGTCGGGAGATATCGACCGCTTTACGTGCTCTCAATGTGGGGTTTGCTGTACTCTGCCCTGGCGAATTCTGATTGACCGCGACTATTACGAGCGTTGGTATCAGCATTTTGACGAGCATCCATCGGGAAAGTTTAAACGTCCCTTTGTGAAGCTTCATTTAGACAGTGATGTGCAGTATGCAGATATCCGTCGCCAAGCACAGAGCAACCGCTGTATTTTTCTGCAGGAAAATAACCAGTGTTTTATTCACAGTGAATACGGGCCGAGTGCCTTGTCGAATGTCTGCAGAACCTATCCGAGAACCAGCCTTCGTGTGGCTCAGAAATATGGTGCAGATTATTTATTGGCCTCTTGCCAGACTTCACCGGCATTGATCTCTCAAAACCATGATTTCTTTGCCTATTTTGAAACCAAAGAAACCCAGCGAGAAAGAGCAGACTCTCAAGCCTCTCCCCTTGAGGGGGCTGGTTTCTCAAAAAAAGTCAATCTGCTCTGGCTGGGATTGTGTCTGGATGTCCTGAACCTGCCTCAAAATACGCCTTTGCAAAATTTACGCAGTTTAAATTTCAGTTTGAGCTATTTTTCCGAGCGAAACTTAGCAGAGATTCAAGAAACTGAGCTGATACGGCTTTACCGAGAACAAAGGCGAATCAGCGAAATCCCCTTGATGGTAGGGCCCTCTCAATCAGATCAAAAAACTGCTCTTGCCTGGTTTTTTAAATTGATTGAGCCCAGTTTTACCCCTATTCTCAATTATGCTCAAGCGCTTTATCATGCGCATTTGCCCTGGCCTGAGCTCGGCGACCCAGAGTTGCTACTTTTCAATGATTTTATCAAGAACTATTTGCTTCGAAAAATGATTACTTTGCCCTATGGGGATTTGTTTCAACAAAAACTGAGCTTTTTTCAAGCTTTTTTTCAACTCAGTCTGCACCTTGTGATGATTCAGGTCTTGGCAAGCTATTATGCCTATCGCAAAGGAAAACCCATCGAACTGAAAGATTTGACCCAGGCCGTGAATCTGGTAGAAGGACGTTACGGTCAACGAAGAGATTGGCCAGAAAAGCATAAAATCAATAGAATTTCAGATCTTGATGCGATTGAGTTTATGCAAATAGCCCTTTCGCTTGATTTTGGGCATCATTTGCTCCCTGTTTTGGAAGCGCAGACTTGAAAGTTCTGAATTGCTTTCTGTTAGGTTTGCTGTGTCTTTGCCTTCAGGCAGGAAAACTTCCAGCTGGAAGGCACCAGCAGGGCGTAGTTCGCCTGAATCATCAACTTAAAAAGCAGAAGCAACCTGGATCTTCATACCGTTTTGTAGTGGCGGGTGATAACCGGGACGGCAATCGAATTTTGGCTCAAATTCTCCAACAGGCAGCCAAAGAACACCCTGACTTTATGTTGCATTCTGGAGATTTTGTGGCCTTGGGGCAGAAGCAGGAATATTTGAACCTGCTCAAGCTTTTAGACCGCGCGCCTTTCCCGATCTTTGCGGCGATGGGGAATCATGAAATTTACCAGGGGGGAGAAAAATGGTATCGCAGCTATTTTGGCAACCCAGATTTTTATTTTGATGTTGGCCCGGATCGCTTTGTAATCTTAAATAATGCAAATGCTGCTCTCAAACCCGAGCAAATTCAATGGCTAGATCAGGTATTACAACGTCCCCGGCGCTATAAGTTTTTACTGATGCATTATCCACCGCAGAATTTGATTTGGTTTTATGCCTTTTCCGAAGGTGCCAATCGCTTGCGTGAGGTCGTTACCCGTCACCACGTGAATTATGTGTTTATGGGGCATATCCATATTTACGATCAGTTGATTCAGGATGGGGTGCATTGGCTGATCTCAGGGGGGGCTGGTGCGCCGCTTTACCGCATGCCCTTGTATTATTCCCCCCAAGGAGGGGCCTATTCGCATTATGTGGTCATGGATATCAGCCCTGAGGGGATACGGGAGACGCTTCGTCCTCTGAATTGAGTTGAAAGAGCAAGAGCTTTTGACCGCGTGTGACAGGTGAATCTGCGTCTACAAAACATTGAATTATTTTTCCTGAGCCGGGTGCCAGGAGGGCGGTTTCCATTTTCATGGACTCAAGGATCAAGAGTGTCTCGCCTTCATTCACCACTTTGCCAATTTCAGCCACGATTTTCAAAACCCGTCCCGGCATTTGGGCGTGAAAATCTTGGGTATCTTTCGTCTGCGGGGGCTGGACGCGCAGGCGTGCCAGAGGTTCGAGGCTTAAATTGCCCCAACTGGGGTGGTAGAGCCACAGTCTCTGATCCTGAAAACAATAGCGGACATGAAACCTCTCATTCTGATATTCGAAAGTGAGCGTTTCTGAGTCAAAACCTAAAATTTCGAAGATTTCAGTGCTTTGATCTTTCAAATATTCCATGCGCTGGTTGCCCAGATCGCGGTAAGTAAGTGCAATTTCTTTTTCATGGTAGCGAAAAAATTCGTGTTGAGCCGCTCCTTTCAAATTGCGCCAGCCTTTGGGCAGACCCAGGAGGTGCAGGGGGGAGAGCAGGCGTGAATTCAATCGCCAGATCAAGGCTGCCATCCAAAGGGCTTCGGGTAAGCGGGAGGGGAAGGTCTTGCTTTCCAGCCAGCGTGTATGCAGGTTCCCGCTCTGAAACTCAGGATCAGAGCAGACTGCCTCCAAAAATTGAAGATTGGTTGAAACACCCAAAGCCCTTGTTTTGCGCAGGGCTGCTTTCATTTGAGCAAGGGCTTGCTCTCGATTGTCTGCGTGGCTGATCATTTTTGCCAGCAAAGAATCATACCAAGAACTGATGACTTGTCCGGCTTGAATGCCATTTTCAATCCGAAGCTGACCAGGCAATTCCCAAACTTTCATCTGGCCCGTTGCGGGGCAGAAATCTGCTTGTGCATCTTCTGCACAAATTCTGACCTCCAGGGCATGGCCCTTCAGTTGAACTTCAGCCTGGCTCAAAGGCAGAGGCTCACCTTGGGCCAGACGGATTTGCCATTGCACCAGATCCAAGCCTGTGATGGCCTCCGTGACCGGGTGTTCAACCTGAATACGCGGATTGACCTCTAAAAAATAATAGTGATCTTCAGAATCGAGGATAAACTCGATCGTGCCAGCCCCCACATAGTGTAGTAAACGGGCGAGTTTCAGTGCGGATTCACCCATGGCTTCTCTTAATTTGGGATGAAAATGAGGGGCAGGGGCTTCTTCGATGATTTTCTGGTATCGTCTCTGAATCGAACATTCTCTTTCCCCCAAATGAATGACCTGACCGCTTTGATCCCCAAGAATTTGAAATTCAATATGGCGAACGGGGTGAAGGTATTTTTCGAGATAAATTCTGGCATCTGAAAAAGATTTTTGGGCTTCCTGGGCAGCAGACTGTAAAGCGTTTTCAAGCTGTTCAGGGCCTTTCACCAGGCGCATGCCCCTGCCCCCTCCTCCGCCGACGGCCTTGACCAGCAGGGGATACCCCAAGGCCTCTGCCTGAGTTGATATCGCCTCAGGAGAAAGCCCCGTCAATGCAAAACCAGGTACCACAGGCAAGCCTGCTTCGAGGGCTTTTTCCCGCGCTGCTGTCTTTGCGCCCATGCTTTCAAGTACTGCCACAGAAGGGCCAATAAAGACCAGCCCCGCTTGCGCACAGGCGTTTGCGAAATGGGGGTTCTCGGCGAGAAAACCATAGCCTGGATGCAGGGCCTCTGCTCCCGCCTGCTTTGCGATTTCAAGCAGTCGGGGAATGTTCAAATAGGATGCGGATGCTGGAGCGGGCCCGATACAAAAGGCCCGATCTGCCTGGCTTACGTGGGGAGCTTCGCGATCGGCTTCTGAGTAAACCGCAAGGGTTTCAAGCCCCAGGCTCTGACAGGCCCGAATAATGCGACAGGCAATTTCCCCCCGGTTGGCGATCAGCACGCGTTGAAAGGCTTTGCTCACATTCTGAATACCCCATAGGCTTCGCTGCCTTCAATGCCTGCCTGATAAACGGTTGAAAGCGTAATTCCCAGCACATGCCGGGTATCACAGGGATGCACCACCCCATCATCCCAAATCCGGGAAGTAGCGTACCAGATACTGGATTCTTCAAGCACCTGTTGATGAAGGCGTTCTCCCATCTGGGCCAGTTTCTTTTCATCCAGGTTTTTTCCGGCCTTGAGCGCAGCTTCTCTTTGCACTGAAGTCATGACTCCTGCCAGTTGTTCGGGGCCCATGACAGCGATACGGGCATGGGGCCAGGCAAATAAGAAGCGGGGTTGATAGGAGCGGCCGCACATGCCATAGTTGCCAGCCCCATAGGAAGCCCCTACCAAAAATGTAATTGCGGGTACCTGGCTGTTTGAGATGGCATTGATCAGCTTAGCGCCATTTTTAATAATGCCCCCGGCTTCATATTCACGGCCCACCATGAAACCTGTGATGTTTTGAAAAAAGAGCAACGGAATTTTTCGTTGGTTGCAGAGCTGAATAAAGTGAACGCCTTTTTCCGCAGATTGTGAAAACAAAACCCCATTATTGGCTAGAATGCCGACCGGATAGCCATAGATTGTGCCAAAGCCTGTCACCAGGGTTTCGCCGTACTCGGGCTTAAATTCTGCGAATGCCGATCCGTCAAGGATACGTGCCAAGAGTTCGCGAATATCATAGGGCTTTCGAGGGTCGGGTGGGATCAAGCCGAGCAGTTCTTCTATCGGAAATAGAGGGGGGGCAGCAGGCTGGGGAGGAGAGAACGCTGTATTTTGAAAAAACAGGGTTTCGACCGCTTCGCGTGCCAAAAGCAAAGCTTCCTGCTCTGAGTTGGCAATCGCATCAGCAAGGCCCGATTGTCGGGCATGCATTTCGGCTCCCCCCAGGCTTTCTTCATCTACCTTTTCGCCTGTGGCCATGCGCACCAGGGGCGGCCCTGCCAAAAAGGCCTTGGCCTGATTGCGCACCATAATGACCAAATCTGACATGCCCGGAATATAGGCACCCCCCGCTGTGCAGGAGCCAAAAACGATAGAAATACTGGGAATGCCCTGGCGGGAGCGTCTGGCAATATTGCGAAACGCAGCACCGCCCGCATTGAATATTTCAGCCTGGTGGGTCAAATCTGCACCTGCAGATTCAATCAGATAGAGCAGAGGCAATTTGTTTTCTTCTGCAATTTGATCCAGTCTCAACCCTTTTTGAACCGTGACGGCGTTCATGGCTCCGCCTCGGATGGTGGGGACACTGGCGTTGATCGCGCAGTCGCGGCCAGAAACCCGCCCTATTCCTGCAACCATGGAGGCCCCCACCGTGCTTTGGGCCTGATTGAGGCCAGCAAGGGGCATGAGTTCAAGGAAATAGCTGTCTGGATCGAGAAGCCCTTCTACCCGTTCACGTGCTGTGAGTTTGCCCTGTTGGCGGTGGCGATTCAAATATTTTTCATCACCCTGCCAAAGCGCTTGGTTTTGATAGTCTTGAAAGGTGAAGAGAATTTCCTGCCAGGCTTCTTGATTGTTTTGGTAGGCTTCACTGTTTTTTCGGGGGTGACTGCTGAGTGTTCGCATGGTTTATGTATCTTCCCCGGAAAATCGTTTTCTCAGGGGGACATGTGAAAATGCTTGAGCTTGAACGTGCATGCCTCTGATTTTAACAGAAAAAGGTTCGAAATCCCAGAGGGGGTCAGGCCCCCATCAGCGCCGATAATTTCTCAACGGCCCAGGCCTGGTAAGGATGTTTGAGCTTTGCAATCGCATCGGGAAGCGAGAGCCAATGCAATTCATGTTGATCTTCGCCCGCTGCTTGCTTTTCTGTATTAAATTCAGCCAGAAAAAAATGTCCCAATTTAAACAGTACCCGATCCCGTCCCACCAGATATTGGCCCGCTTGTCCGAGGTACCAAAGCATTTCAATGCCATAGCCTGTTTCTTCTTGAACTTCACGTTCAAGACAAGATTCGAGCCCTTCTTTGCCCTCCTGCCCCCCGCCTGGAAGATACCAGCCTTCGGGAAGTTTCAAAACGGCAAGACAACCCACTGAGTTGAGAATCAGCGCATAGGCCCCTGGACGTTTGACCAGCGGCAGATGGGGCAAGTTTTCGCCAAAACATGGAATTTTTTCGTTCATATGCTCTCCTTACGGTGATAATACACCGTATCGAGCCCCCATGAAAAGAATTGTTTTTGGGTAAAGAGCAGTTTTAACTCTGGGCTGGGGATCGGGCGCGCAGTCGAAATCACACGGGCCTCTGCGGGCAGTTCTCTCAATTTGAGAATCAGACGCTCCAGCCATTCCTGATCCAAACAGTTGGCCGTTACATAAACAATACTGGCCTCGTGCAAATCTGTATCAAAAATATTCTGGTGTCTAAATTCAATATTTTTTAAGCCGAGTTTTTGCACGACACTTTGCGCATTGCTGATAAAGGGGGCGATCAGGTCGACCCCTACTGCTTTCATGCCATATTCGGCCTGGGCAAAGAAGACATTCCGACCCGTGCCGCAGCCCAAATCATAAAAGATATCATCCGGTCTGGCTTCAATATTTTTGAGTGAAGCACCAATCCCAAACCATGAGGTCTCTCCATAGGTCAGGCGGTAGAGGGTTTCTGGCCCGGTAATTTTGACTCCTTCGGTAAGGGCGATCCAGAATTGACTGGGATACAGATAAATTCGCGCCAAGAGCTTTTCACTGGCCAGCAGCGCAGGGTGACCCAAATGCATAAGTAATTCTGAGCTGTTGAGAAAGAGAAAATAGCACCAATTGCTGAAATATATCAACATGCGGCTGAAAAAACTCCAGGGGGTTGCCAGATTCCAACGGTAGCCCGGCCTGAAATAGGCCTTCAGGCAATTGAAATAAAAACCCGCCAGGGAAAGCAGTTTAATCGGCACGGGTGACGATCAGCTCCGGTTTGACAGGGGCACGACGGTTCAGTAAACGAATTGCCCGAATCAATTCTTCTGCCCGCTCAGGGATAGCGTGTACAGGCTTTCTGATTAAGGCTTGAAACTCGGTCAGGGTCATATCATCTAAGAAGCGCTTTTCTTCATTTCTGACCATCACTTCTGGAATCCAGATTTCATCTCCCAACTCAGCACCTGCTGCTTCGGCGAGTAAATCTTGCGCCATTAGGAGACCTGAAACCGTGATTCCGGCTCCCCAAAAGCGACTGCGACAGCGCAAGAGTTGAAAGCTCAGATTTTTAACCTGTTGCTCAGCTTCTTTGAGCAGGGGCGCGATAATATCTGCACCAATTTGGCCTGTCATGATCGTAATGCGATGTTTTTTCTTTAAACTTTTGGGCAGTTGATGTTGGTTGAGATGAAATTGATCGATAAAACGGCGGGCCCCCCCGACTCCATCTTCCATCTGTTCAAAACTGCCGTAATGTTCAAAGGGCGGATAGGGTTGGTTCGTCATCCAATAGAATTCATCGCCCAGACGAATCAAAGGATCCCCGTGCAATTTTTTCGCTTTTTCTTGCCAGGGTTTGACCTGGGCCATGATCTCTAAGGCCATTTGGGGAGAAACCGGGGGCAGTTGCGGCAAATGTGTACGGTAATCGGTCATGCCCAAGGGCACGACCGAAACGCTTAAAACGTGTGGATAATAGGCAATCAGTTTTTCCAGGGTATGATCCAGGTCTTTGCCGTCGTTATAACCTGGACAGAGCACGATTTGAGTATGCACTTCAATCCCATGTTCAAACAGGCTTTCCAATTGTTGTCGAATGCGCCCGGCCCGAGAATTGACAATTATTTTACGCCGCACGCTGGGGCTCATCGAATGTACAGATACATTGAGGGGACTGAGTTGTTCTGCATAAATTCTGTGCCAATCAGAAGGCGATAAATTGGTGAGGGTAATGAAGTTTCCCTGAATAAAGGAATAACGGAAATCATCATCCCGAATAAACAGCGTTCGGCGTAAGCCTTTGGGCTGTTGGTGGATAAAACAAAAAACACAACGGTTTTCGCATTCAACGATATCTTCTAGCGGTTCTGGACTGGGAATCATGCCCAGAGGCTCGCCATATTCCCGTAGAATCTGAGTTTGGTATACCAAACCATCCGTTGCTCTGCGCAGCTCAAGTACCAGTTCTTCGTCAGAAGTCTGGTCAAAAAATGAGAGGAAATCACCCACTTCTTCATCATTGATGCGTAGGAGAATATCGCCTGTGGCAATACCTGCCTGGTCTGCAAGGGTATTTGGGGTTATACGAACGGGAAAGGGTTTGGGAGTATATCGGTGGCGTCTGGGCATCTGGGTTGCTCGGTATCAGTCAGGATTAATTCTCAGTTTACACTGCTTTGAGGCGTTTGGGGGAGCGGGATGGGATGTCGGAAAAGCCTTTCAGCCAGATGCGAATCTCTGAGTCTGTTGAGCCTCCGTTGGGTTTGAAGTAAGGACTGACCCGGTGAGGCTCAAAATCAGTTTGTGCCTGAAGCATTTGAATTCCGGCTGTCAAAAAAATCAGGTAGACTGGAAGGGTCTTTCACCAGCGATCGCAAGTCTGAAGTACCCGGAGGAATGCCATGAGTGCCGATGCCCCTACCCTTTTGAATATTTACGAAAAAATGGTTCTGTGCCGCAGTTTGGACGATATTTTGGCTCAGACCCGTCATTTGGGCAATCCCTTTTATATCGGTTCTACTTTTGAAGAACCTTTGGTGACGGTGGGACTTCAAATGCGCTCTGGCTCGGGAATTGATTATGATATTCTCTCAGCCTATTACCGCTCACTTCCGCTGGTTTTGGGCATGGGTGTTCCCCCCCGTTCGATCATGCAACAGGCTGCAATGACTGAAACTGACCCTTTTTCAAAGGGGCGGCAGATGGTGAATCATTTTTCTGAACCCGATTTCAATATCATGCCAGTCTCTTCCTGCGTAACGGTTGAGGCTGGAAAAGGCTTCGCCTCTGCATTGATTCAAAAAATGCACAGCCAGGCCCCCGTTTTAACGGTGGTTCATCTGGGAGACGCCATGTGCGCTGAAGCAGATTTTTGGGTCATGATGCAGGAAATTTCACTGCGTGAGCTTCCCGTTTTGATATTGGTCAGTAACAATGGGGCAGGCATTCATACGCCCTATCAGCAAGGGTCGGCTGCTCCCTGTCAAAGTGCTTGGGGGCTGGCCTGCAAAGTTGCAACTTCTTCCCGCCCAGAAGATCCTGATTTGCTGAAATATGTTGAAAGCTTCAGCCCTGCAATGCCGACTGAAGTGCAGTTTCTCGACAGTCCCAAACCCGGTTGGAAATTGGTGGATGGTACCGATCTTCTGTCTGTATATGCTGCGTCTAAAACGGCCATTGACTATATTCGCAGAGAACGAAAACCCTTTTTGCTTGAGTTGCGCAGTGAACGCGGTCGCCACCACTCCTCTTCGAGCAATCCTTCGGGCCAGATCCTGGAACAGGTCAAAGATTGGGATCCGCTACAAAAATTTGAAACCCGCTTAATTCAGGACGGGCTGCTCACGCCAGATCAGGCAGATGCTATCCGCGCTAAAATCAAAGCCGATTTGATGCAAGAGGTAGAATCTGTCAAATCTGAAGCGCTTTCAGAGGATGCTTTTTCTGATATGTATTACAGTGGCCCTTTGAGCACCGTCTAATCTTGATCGAATTGTGGCATGGGGGTGGCGCGCATGAAATCTGAAAGTGACATTAAAAATTCATCCCAAGCACTTTCTCTGCCAAAGCGCAGCCCTTGGTAGTTTTTACCCAAATAGCTGCGATACTTTTCATCCGTCAGGGTTTGACCGGGTGGCATCAGAATCGAGAGGCCATTGGCTTTCGCACCAAAACTGTCGCGGGCGTGCAGGGTGACTTTTTCTTGGGCGCGGCGGGCATTGAGCACGGCAGCCTCAATTTGGGCATCATTGACCTGTTCCAGCAGCGCTGAGCCAAAGGCATAAAAATCCCGTAAATAATAGCCTTCATTGTTTTCTTTGAATCCCGGAACGGACAGGTAGGCTGCCCGGATTTGGCTGCCCAAAGCAGGCATTTTGGCGATTAAGGTCAAAGCCAATTGGTTGACCGCCGTTTTTAATTCCCGCATCTGATTGAGATCAAAGGCTGCCAAAGTGGTATAACCCATGGCTTTGCCCCCATTCTTAGCGAGGGCTTGAATCGACAGTTGACGGGCAATTTCACGTGGGGCGATTCCCTGACCCGCCATTTCGTCAAAACTGCGGGTCATGGTGAGATTGGAGTTTTCAACCGAATAGGAAACATCCTCTGAAGCCAGAGCGTAATTCACCGTTCCCTCCAATTCATAGAGGGCTTCCAAATTGCCCATTAAACAAGCTCTGAAATAGACTAGATCCAATTTTCGACCCCGTAAGGCCTGGCGCATGGCTTGGTTAAGCTGAGGGGGGGAAAGGGTTTTCTGTTGTTGCGAAGCGGGCAAGAGTTGCCCTTGGGGAGTGGTTTGTACCTTATCTGTGCCGATCCCCATCAGACCTGCGCCATGGGTATAAATCTGAAGATATTTGTATTGGGCAGGATAATGATCCAGGCTCCATTTGAGTACTTCTGAGAAAACCGCAGGGTTATTCGACTGTACTTCGCCGACACCCGGAGCGAGTACGCTTTGAGGAGCTCTGACCGTTTTGGGAGCATTGTCTGCGGCCTGAAGATAATAGAGACGGCTGTCTCCCATTTGATTGCCATCCCGAAAAACGAGATTGTAGACCTGGTTTTGCGGAAGATCGTCCATCATTTCAAGCATTTGCTGCGACCAAGGGCTTTGATGGCCTTCATCGTCAGCCATCATATAGGTCAATTTGACGGCACGGCGGGGTTCTTTGCCTACAGGCAAGAGCGGTTGAAGTTTAAAATTTTGATAGGCTCCTGCTTGGCTGATGCTCTGGCTCTGTGCCTGAAAAACAGCAGGCAGCGGTTTGAGGTTTGTGGCAGACAAGGGTGAATTGGCACAACCCGTGATCAAAAGGGTTGAAATCAGAGAACAGGAGATGGTTTGAATCAGGTTCATAATTCCTCTACGCTTGGGTTTCAATATACCCTATATCTTAGAAAAACAGAGTGTTCTGAAGCACTCAGATTTAAGCTTTGTTTATTATTTTGCTAATTTTTAAATTGAGTTCTGTCAACTTAGCTTCCCAAGGCTGATTCAAGCACTTCACGTTCAACCTCGCTGTTTTCACCCGCATTTTGAACCATGACATAATCGATCAAGGTGGGCGCGAATTCCATGAATTCTTCTTGGGTGGATAACTTGGCTAAATAGGCTTTTACTTCAGCTTTGAGTTGCGGGTCCTGGATCGACTCTGCACGTTGCCCAAGCTCAGATTGAAAGGCCCGCAGATCTTGCTGATCCTTTCTCAGATAGCGTTCGGGAGCCAATTCTGAATAACTGCTTGTGGATTGCGCTCTGGGAGGCAAAGTGGGCGGTTTTTTTAAGGCAATTCCAGCCCGTAAACGCGCATCGAATTCTGCTCTGGGCATCGAATCGAGTTCTCCCCAGGGGTTCATAAAATAGGCCTGTTTTGAATCCAATTTGCTCAAAAGCAGGGCATGTCCGCCATCCCCCCCTGTGGCACTGTCTCCCCAATCGAGGTCTACCAGCAAGGGGGTTTTGCCTTCTGAGACCATCCGTTCAGTGGCTTTCAGGACCTGTTCACGCGTTTCTGGGGGATCCGTGTAAATGGAATGGACACTGTCAATTCGCTCTTTGCCAAAAACACCTTCAATTAAATGCAGGGTTTCAGGAACGGTCAAGCCACCCGCTCCATTTCTTGGGGAGGGCAAAAAACTGCTTTTGGCTTGGTGTGCATCGGCCTGGTTATCGTAGTCGAGCTGGCTGCCATTGGCATACTCCATCAGAGCGGGCTGAATCAGACGGCTGGCAACAGAACGACCACTTTGATCACCTGTTTCAGTGCCGGAGACCCTCTGCAGAAAGGCTGAATCGATACGAGCACGTGCAGAGGGGCTTGCCAATTTTCTGACAGTGTCCAGGTAGGCCGCAGGATTGTCCATTGCCAGGAGGGCCTCAACCCGTGTGGCAGCACAGGTTCCTTTGCTGTGCTGGCTGATCTTTTCAGGGAAAGCAATATTTTGCAGGGCGCTGTTAAACAATTCCTCGGATTGGCTTTTCAGGGCAGGATCCAGGTTCTCTCCCGTGTTCAGTTTCTCGAGTGCCTCTAAAAGCCTGTCGTCGAGTTTGCCCTCGCGAATCAATTGGCTGAAGGAGCTGATGGGACTGTTAACATAATGCCCTTTTTCTCCTGCTGCAGTGCCTGATTGAGCGGTTCCCCCGCCTGCCCCTTGGATTTCGGGGCTGAGCGCATCAAGTGCACCTTTTGATGCCAGTATCTCAAGGGCGCGGTGTTGTTGTTCTGAACTGAGTTCAGAGAATTTTCCGCCTGAATTCTGATCCAAGACATAGCTCAGATCATTTTCGACAGCTTGATGGTAGGTGCTTTCCAGTTCCTGTGCCAAGGGTTTCTGGAGACTCACAGGCAGATAATCGGCATATCCAGCTGCGGTTTCCAATAAAAAGGCTTTGGGATCCGTGGTATCCAATTGGTTTTGGCTTTCAAAATAGCGTGAAATTGAGCTTAGATCTTCTGTTGCGCTGGGTTGTTCAAGCCTTTGAACCCGTTGAACAATCTCCACGACACCGGGCTCCTGACGTTTGGGCATTTGAAAGCTGCCCGGTTCAAAATCGGCTGTTTGTTGCAGATTGGGTTTGAGATCTACTTCTGTTGTGGGGGGGGGCGGATTTTCTGCGGGTGGGGCTTCGGCTTGGGGTGTTTCCCCGCTTACGTAGGATTGCGCATTTTCAAGCAATCCTGCTGCTTGGGCCTTGATTTCAGTCAGACTGGGAAGTTTGGGCAAGGACGGAAAAGACGGGAATTCCATACAAAACTCCATAAAATACAAGCTTATCTGCGTTTAGTATAGCTTTATTTTTCGCTTTTGGTTCGCTTCTTTCAAAGTCTCGCCCCTAAAATACAGGTAAAAAACTAAATTGAAGGAAGAAAAATCCTTTGCTTTTGTGCCATGAAGCGAAAGAACTATCTCATTTTTTCTGTTTCGGACTGGAAAGAAATCACATTTCAATAAAAGTCGGGGTAAAATGTGTAAGTGATACAATTGACTCTTCTCAAAGATCTTTGAGCCTGTATCAACAAATGACTGACGAGAGTAAACCCTTCTCATGATGACCAAAGAATTGAATGCACTGGCCCTATGCAATGTTTTGAAAGATATCGTGATCAAAGTCAATGACCATGAACTCGATGAATTGGGTTTGGCCAAAGGCATGATGCACTTGATGGATGAAGAAGCACAGCAGAAAATCCTGAATAAATTTCAAAACCGTGAAAAGACCTATGAAATGGGTGGTTCAGGAGCCAATATGATGCGTACTTTGGCTGTCTTGGGTCAAAAAGTCAGTCAGGCCGGTATGGTCGGCAATGATCAAAATGGCGAACTCTACCTCGAACGGATGCAGGAATTGGGCATTGTCAACAATATCCGTAAAGCCTCGATGGGAAGCACAGGAACCTCCATCGTTTTGATTTCACCTGATGGGGAACGCACCATGAATACCTGTTTGGGCATGAGCCGTTGTTATACCACCCAGGACATTCCGGAAGCAGATATTGCAAACTCAGAAATATTGGTGGTAACAGGCTATCAATGGGACACGAACAATCAAATTGAAGCCGTCAACCATGCTTTGCGAATCGCAAAACAAAACCATACCAAAATCGCTTTTGATCTTTCTGACCCTTTTTGTGTAGAACGCCACCGTGAAACCTTTCTGAATATTTTAGATGAATATGTAGATATCGTTTTTTCAAATTTAAAAGAAGCCAGCATGCTGACAGGCAAAGACCTTGAAGGCAGTCTTGAAACCTTGGGCGAACTCTGTGAAATTGTGGTTTTAAAATGTGGTTCAAAAGGTTCTTGGCTGAAAAACCGCGAAGAAAAGGTTTTCATCCCCTCGAATAAGGTCGCGGTTGTTGATACCACTGCTGCAGGTGATATGTATGCCGGTGGGTTTCTCTGTGGCTATCTGAACCAGCTAACTTTGCAGGAATGTGGACAGTTGGCTACATTTTGTGCTGAAACGGTAATTCAAAATGTAGGTGCCAAAATTCCTGAAAACCTGCTGGATTTAGCCCAGGCCCATTTGGCGGAACTGAAAACTTCAGCACATGTTTTGGCTCATAGTCAGGCTTAATTCTTCGTTTTAATCAGTTAATATTGCAGAAAAGCCCTGAACTTCAGGGCTTTTTTATCGGTAAAATTTAAGTTGAAACGGGTTTCTGCCTGAACAAAAGCGTTTACCAGGCCAGAATTTGTTTGGCCAGGCGTAAATTATCAGCTTCTTTTAAATTCGGAATGCCATTGCCATCTGAATCTTCACTGCTGAAGATTGAGCTATCCCCTACCAGGACGACCTTGCCTGCACCATAGAGTGCGCTTAGCACCACCCCAAATGAACCCGTATTGTCGAGAATACGAAAACTGTTTTTGCTTGAACGGGCCAGAATTTCAGCTGAGGGAGAGGTCGTGGTCTGGACACTCCCTGATTGATAGAATTTGAGCTGCGCGATGGATTGGGTAATGGCATGGGGCGTGAATTGATCCACCGTTAAATAACCTGAACCAGAATCTCGCAAGCTATCCGCACCCATGCTCAGGCCATAAGGGGCCAAAAGCAAATTGACAGCTTGAGCATCAAAACCACCAAATCCGGCCCATTCGCCCAAAACCACCAGTTTGCCCCCATTTAAAACAAACGCTTGAATGGCCCCTATTTCTTCTGCTGAAAAACTTTTCGAGGGGCTGATAAAAACCAGGATATCTGTATCAGAGAGATTTTCCAAGGAGTTCATTTTTTTGAGCGAGTAACCGGCCTGGATCCATTCATTTTGCAGTGTTTCAAAATTCTTTAAGCCAGCTTCTGCACTTTGACCCATAGGATTTTTACTGGTGTCGAGGCTGACTTTGATTTGACCGGTCTTGGTGGGCAGGGTCAGCGTACCGAGATCCAGATTTTGATTGATTTGAGCGGCTGTGATCTTAATCTGGCTTTGATAGCCTTGTTTTGCGGCCACCATTCTCAATTGCTGTGCTTCTGAATAGCCAAATTGAAACTCACCGTTGGCATTGGTGATGATACTCTGCTTGCTGTCAAAAACGACGGCATTTGCGAGCGGCTGCCCCTGTGAATCTGTGACCCGCCCTTTGAGAGTGGATTGATTCCGTTCCATTTTAATCGCCAAAAGCAGGGTATCTGTGTTTTGAACTGAGGGCACACCCAGTAGGTTGACTGTGCGCGAGGATGAAAGAAATCCGCTGGCATTGACCCGGATGGAATATTCTGTGTCAGTGCGTAAACCAGGGAAATTTGCCAAGCCATTGCTGTCCGTGGTGGCTTTAATCGCAGGCACCGCTGCCGCACTGATCTCCACTTCTGCCCCGCTAATGCCTTTGACATCGGCATCTGAAATCAACAATTGAACATCTTTGCGCGGAATCGGTAGGGGAGTGCCAGTGACGGCTCCCGTGGGAGCAGGGGTTGGGGTCTGAACAGGCGGATCAATCACGCCATCTGAGACGCAGGCCGTAAGCAGCATACCGCTCAGCAACGCAGCCAGGGTTTGGTATTTTAATGTTTTCGATTTTTGAGTCTTAATCACGGGCATCGTTGCGGGTCCACCTTAGGGCACGTAAAGCATTCATTTTTCCATAACCACTGGCCTCATCAAAACCAGGGGCATCCAGATCATCCGCTGTGGCAATCAGGCGGCTGCGGATCTGGGCCGGTGTTAAATTGGGTTCGCGACTGAGCATCAGGGCAACGACTCCGGTGACATGGGGGCAAGCCATCGAAGTGCCAGAGGTTGCTGCGTAGTAAGTGCTGGTGACCCGCTTCATAAAATATTCATAGGTCTGATAGGAGGGCCAGGTCGACCAGATTTGTTGCCCTTCTGCGGCATTGGTGCTTCTGCCTCCCCCTCCGGGGGCCAGAATATCTATCTCAGGGCCGCCATTGGAATAGGATGCGACCTTGTCATATTGGGTATGTGCACCCACTGCAATTACGCCTGGATAGGCTGCTGGCACGGTAATCGGATTGATACTGCCTTGAAAGCGACTGCTTTCGTTTCCTGTGGCAGAGACAATCGAGATGTTTTTCTGAAGGGCCAATTGAATGACATCGACCAAGGCTTGGGTTGATTTTGCTGCGGGGCCGCCAATACTGATATTGATAACGCGTACATTGCGGTCAATGGCGCGTTGAAAGGCTGCCGTGAGAACTGCTGCATCTGTATTGCCGGCATAGTCTGTAGATTTGATTGGAATAATTCGCACCCCTGAACCGGCTACGCCAGCAACCCCAATTTGGTTGTTCAGGGTAGCAGCAATGATACCGGTGACATGGGTGCCATGCCCGTTTCCATCCTTGCCCCCAAAATTGGTGCTTTGGCCTGTAAAGGGATTGCGATAAATATCAGGGCCCCGTTCTTCATTCCAGATGTCTTCAAGTTTTTCGAGATGATCAATTAAATCAGGGTGATTGGGATCGACCCCCGAATCAATCACTGCCACCCGCAGCGTGGGATTTCCTGTGGTCAGCGTCCAGGCTTTGTCAATGCCTGCACTTTTCATATTCCATTGCAAACCGTAATTGGGATCGTTGGGGCGAATCACGTCGCTTGTTAAGGCCTGGGTTTGAAAATTGGGAAGATGAAAACTGGGGTTGGGTTCAGCATAGGCCAGCGCACTCGAATGATTCAATTGCTCGAGGGTTTTCATCAAGGAGGTCTGGGTAGGAATTTTTAAAAGATAGATGCCCTGCTCCTTCGAGATCAGGCGGCTGTCTTCGATTTTGACCTGCTCAGGCAGCACATGATTCAAATTGGCTGCGACATCACGTAAACGCACCAGCACATCTCGGCTGTGGGCCAGATCTACTGAGTCCAGCAGGTGAGCTGGACTGGCTACAGGGGCTTGTGCGGTTGTCGGGGCCAAAACCGTATTCAGGCCTTGCGTCGAACAGGCCGTCAGAAAAGCCAGGCTGATCAGCCCGATAAGTTTAGGAGTAAAGCCGTTGAACATTGATCACTGCCGGGTGGAGCATGAGAACCCTGACTGCCAAGCCAGGATTCAGATGGAGGGGCAATTGCAGCCGATAGGAGTAAAAAGACCGTTTTTCAACCTCACGCGTGCCATAAATTTTGTGAAATTTGGCGATCGTTTCGGCTGTGGTGCCGGGTTTAAAGTCAATGATCATCTGGTTGCCACCATCCAGCGGGATTTGGGTGACAATCGCTGTACCATTGGGGATTTGGGTTTGGTTGCCCACTGTGGCTGGTGTATTAGACGCAGTAGGCGCAGGGGAAGCGCCAGCTTGGGGGGATGAAACCGGATCGGGGAGCTTCATTTTGAAATTGGGTTCAGCATATTCCACCAAGGGGCTTTTTGAAAATAAAGCCTTGGCTTCTTCTACGCTCATGCCCTGTGGCAAACGCAAACGGTGCACATGAATACCCGAAATAACGCTTAAAGTACTGGCATTGTAATGCGTGGTCAAAAATTTGATATCCGAGGCACTGGCTTCGGGTTTAAACTTTACCAGCAACTCTCCGGGCATATAATCAGAGGTTTTAACGGGTTGGCCAGGGTTGACGGGCTGAATATTCACGGCTGTGGGGTTGATATGATCGGCTACTTGGTAAATCGGAGCGGGATCGGTGCTGGCGACACTGCCCAAACTGGCAAAAAGTTCAGCGTATTGATTGCGGGTTCTCAAACTGGGAATTTTAAAGACCCAGGTATGGTTGCCCTTGTTTTGGGGGTGGGGCGCTTTGAAAGTTTCCCCTAACATTTCAACAAAGGAGGTCTGAACCTCTGGACGAAACGTTACCGTGACAAACTGGTCTGCGGCCAGAACTGACTGACTGAGTGTCAGACTGAATATGCAGGATGTGAGAAAAAGTTTGATGCTTTTCATTTGAGCAAATTATAGCATGCGGGTTAGGGTGAAATGGAAGCTTATTCTGAACTGGAACGAAAAATCCATGCTGAAAGCTATCCTTTTTCAGCGTTGCGTTCCACTTCATAGCCCAATTCCATGAGCTTTTTACGCTCATTGCGCCAATGGGGCATAACTTTCACGAAAAGTTCGAGATAAATTTGGGTGCCCAAAAAACTGGAAATGGTCAATCGGGCGGCTTCCCCAATTTCCTTGAGTTTCTGCCCTTGTTTGCCAATCACGATTCTTTTCTGAGTATCGCGCTCAACCACGATTACTGCAGAAATATAGGTAAGATCAGCTGTCCGCTGCTTATACTGTTCAATATACACAGAGGTGGCATGTGGAATTTCATTGCCTGTGCGGCGAAAAACCTGTTCGCGAATCAGTTCTGCCACCATCACGCGTTCGGTCTGGTCGGTATATTCATCTTCAGGATAAAGTGCAGGGCCAACGGGCAATTCCTTAAATAAAGCGGTCATGACTTCGTCCAGGCCTTCGGAGTGTTTTGCGGAAATTTGAAACACTTTGCGAAAATGCCCCAAATCTGTATAGGCTTTGAGGAACTGTTCTTTCTGGCCTTTGGGCAGTTTATCGACCTTGTTGACCAATAAAAAGGTCTGGGGGGCTTTGTTGGCAAGTACGTCGGCAATAAAGCGATCCCCTGGGCCTGGCGCTTCGGTCGCATCGACCACAAAAAGATGCCAGTCCACTTCCTGTAAAACATGCATGGCCTGTTCAATGATGCTTTTGGCCATCAGGTGCTTGGGTTTGTGAATCCCTGGGGTATCAACAAAGATAACCTGCCCCCGATCAGGATCACTTAAGATTCCGCGCAGACAGGATCGGGTGGTTTGGGGCCGTTTCGAAACAATCGCGACCTTTTCTCCAATTAAATGATTCAGCAGGGTCGATTTCCCTACATTGGGGCGGCCTACCAGGCTGACAAAGCCACTTTTTAAGGATTCAGGCACGTTATTCTTCTTTCTGCATATCAAAATCATGCTTCAGGGATTCTGTCCGGGTAATCGTGATTTGAAAGACCCGTGTTTTGAAGCCCTGTTTATTCAAGGAAAGGCGAAAGACGCCTGCCGGAATTTCGCGAAAGGTGTATTTGCCTTCCGGCGAACTGAGCGTAATCACCATCAGATCGTCATTTTCGAGTTTGAGTCGAACGCCGCTGAGGGCGGCACCTGAGGCGTCTTTGACCTGACCTTCAATCACCGCTGAAACCACCTGTTTGGCAGGGGGCGGTGCGCTGTTGGCAGGAACAGGTGTGGGCAAGGGGCTGGGGGGAACTGCACTGGGTTCAGGTGGGCTGGGTGTAGGGGCTGGGCCTTCGACGATAAATTCATGAACATTGACTGTTCCTGGCGAAATTTCAAGCTCTTTGCGCGAGGAGATACGTCCCTGATAAAACAGGGTCAAGGTGTATTTGCCTGGCAGAATATCGGCAAGTAAATAAGAACCATTGGCTTCGGGCTTGTTTTCTTTGATCAGGGTTCCCCTGCTGTCTGTCAGTTCCAATTTACTGGATTGATCGCTGACCGGGTTGCCATCGGGCATAATCACCCGTCCTGATACACGCCCTGTACGCTGTGTAAGCGTTATTTCCATAAAGGTTTCACGGTTATCCTGAACCGAGATAAAGCGGGATTCAGAATACCAACCCTCTTTCATGATCTCCACCTCATAGGCTCCGCTGGGCACGTGTAAATAGCGAGCCTCGCCGACGGGATCCGTATGGGCATTTAAGCGCAGCACCAAATCAGGGCTTGAAAGGCGTATATTTGCTCCTGACAGGGATTTTTGATCGACTTTGTCGATCACGCGAATTCTGAAGCTGCCTTTTTTCAGAGCCTGGGGCTGCACTTCAACCTGAGAGGGTGGGGTCGCAGAGGATTGTGGCGTGGGCGTTGAAGAAACCTGGGGGCTTGGGCTGGGGCTCGAAACGGGAGAGGGGGCAGTATGGGGAGTCAAGCCAAAATTGCCGCTGTAACCGATGCCGATCACAAAATCCCGATCCCAAAAGGTACGCCCTGGCATTTGCATCAGACCAATATCCAGATTGAGGAAAGGCCAAGGGGTGAAACTCAGGCCAAAATTAAAGGCCTGGGAACTGAGATCATTCAAGGAACCCATGTATTCAAGCTTGAAACGTCCATAATCCATAACGGGGACTTCAAGCCCACCGACCAGACGCGCGCCTTTTAAATCTCCCATAAAGCCACCGTGCAGATTGGCAATATGCAAGCTGCCTTTTTCAAGCGGAAGATAAAAAGAACGGCTCAGGGTCAGAAAGAGACTGTTACCGGGCACATAACTGTTGCCGCTGTCGAGCCCCAAAAGACTGGCTCCCAAGGCCAAAGAAACGGGGGCTCCCTGATCTTGAGAGATCAAGCGGTATTTCAGGCTGCCGGCCATGGAGGCAAACCCACTGGCGGGGGGGGCACCAAAGACCAAGCCAAGTTCCAGGTTGTCAAAAAGACTGATCATGGCGGAACCAGAGAGGCCTGAGTTTAAGGGGAAATAACGTAAGTTTCCTGAATAACTTCCATTCGGCATAACTTCTGCCGTAGGTACATTTAAGAGGCCAGAATAGCCCCACAGGGCTGGATTCACAGCCTTGTGGGGGGCCTTCCCGTTGGGGGCTTCCGCCGCTCCAACGGGAAGGTTGACCGTAAGCGTCAAGGCTGTTGCAAGCAACAACCCTGACGTCTTGTTCAGCATCCTAAGCCTGAACTTCTGCAACAGATTCCTGACTGTTGGCAGAAGCTGCATCGGCACGGGCATCGGCGACAGATTTCTGCTTACGCAGCAATTCATCGCGCATGGCTTTGGTGCGCATGCCGGTTCCGGCAGGAATCAAACGTCCGATAATGACGTTTTCTTTCAAACCACGGAGCCAATCGCGCTTGCCTTCGACCGCGGCTTCGGTCAGAACGCGGGTGGTCTCTTGGAAAGAGGCCGCTGAGATAAAGCTTTCGGTATTCAGTGAAGCTTTGGTAATCCCCAGGAGAATCGGCGTATATTCGAAGGATTCGGTCACCAGACCCAATTCTGAAATACGTTTCTTTTCTTGAGCAATACGGGTTTCACTGACGATTTCACCCGGCAGGAAGGTGGTTTCACCTGGATTCTCAATCCGGCACTTGCGTGTCATCTGGCGCACAATGACTTCGATGTGACGGTCATTGATTTTAACGCCCTGTGAACGGTAAACCATTTGAACGCCATCGACGAGGTAGCGCTGTGCAGCCGCCACGTCTTTGATTTTCAAAAGTTCATGTGGATTGACAGAACCTGTGGTGAGACGATCGCCGCGATGAACTTTCTGGCCCACAGAAACCGTGGCTGAGGCGGTATAAGGAATTTCAAGCGAATGCTCGGCTTCCACTTCTGCGCCCATTTTGACGCCCCGAATTTTGAGGGTGGTCTTGTCGTCATCACGAATCAGATCGAAGACTTCACCTTCATACTCGGAGAGTACGGCGGTTTCTTTGGGTTTGCGTGTTTCAAGCAGTTCTTCAACACGTGGCAGACCCTGGATAATATCCCCGGTTTTCATCTGCTCGTAAGCCAGAACGGCAACGACTTCGCCTTGACGCACCATGCTCTTGTCGGTGAGTACCAGGTGAGAACCTGGGCTGACCAGATTGGGACGCGCCTTGCGGATCGTGACCAGATTTTTACTGACTGCAGTGACGATACCTGTTTCCTGAGCCGTGATGCCTTCAGCAATTAAATCGCCGTCGAAGAGTTTATCGCCTACAACAACAGCAGCTTTGCCACTGATATCGTAGTGACGCTCATGTTCACTGGTCAGCAGCATCATGCGGAAGACGCCGGAATTTTCGTCTTCATAGACGTGAATCGTACCGTCAGCACGCACTTTGTACTTGGTAGAAGCCACTTTGGTACGGGGGGTGACCATTTCGCCGTCTTTGACCAGGGGCTCGATATAGATTTCGATTTCCTGATAATCGGGCAGGAAGGTGCCTCTCATGCTGCCTTTCTGGCCTGAAAGTGCTTCTGTAGAAGACAGATTCAGGAAGAAAGTGCCTTCTTCTTCGGGATTGGGAATCAGATTGACACGGCCACCGAGGGTCACCAATGAACCGAGCAGTTTGAACTGCAGTTCAATCCGGCTCAGCGCAGAACCTGCTTTGATCCGGTCGCCCTGACGGTGCAGCAGGCGGGTGACGGTTTCGAGACCGATATTATCGGATTCGCGTTTGACGTTGAAGAAGTTTTCGCCCGGTTTGATTTTGAATTTCTCAAAGGGACGAATCACCACGAGGGTTTCGGCCTCATCCACGGGAATCATTTGAATGAAACCTTTGATTTCAGAGGTCACGACTTCCATTTCACCAGTTTCAGGATCAACACGTTTACCGACGGTTTTACCCGCTTGAATTACGTGGTTTTCTTCAACCGAAATTTCTGAACCATCGGGGAAACGATAGGCTACAGCGCCAGGATAGAAGAGCAATTCCTGAGAGGTATCGGGGTCAAAGTTAACAAAGCCGGCTTCTTCGACGAATTCACCTTCCATCAGTTCGGTTCCAGCAGCTACGGTAGCGCTTTCTTCCAGATAGAGGGTTTTGTCCTTGAGGGGATAGAATTCTTCAAAGAGCAGCAGTACTTCGACTTCTTTGGTGATCGGTTCTTTTTCATTGATGTCATGAACATAATGAATCACACCATTGCGTTCAACCTTGTAGCGGCTTTCAAAGGCTTTGGCCAGAACCTGGTTGTTTTCAAGGCGGGTGCCGTCATCCACAAAGAGTTCAAAGTTTTTAACGGGCAGTTCCTCGTCAAGGAAGCGCAGAACGGTTTCAGGGCGGGTCTTATCGACCAACGCGCCTTCCAACTGCAGTTCAGCCGTAATAATCGACAGGTTTTTGGTGCCATCTTCATTTTCTACCAATGACACGCGACCGCCATATTCAGTGGAAGTGCCGATACTGGCGATCGTGGCCCCAGATTTGAGGGTGTCGCCATCTTTGACATGCACTTCGCATTTGGGCGGCATGGAATAGACATCGCCGCTGTAAATCCAGATCAGGCCTTCTTTGCCGGTAACGACATTTTCGTCCTGCTGTTTATTGCGGTTTTTACGTTTTTCCCATTGCACGCCATCGTAGACGATTTGACCACTGATGGTGGCAGGAACATCTTTGGTTTTGCGTTCCATTGAGCCCCGGCCAAACTTACCGGATTCACGAACGGCAACCGCCAGGAATTCACCCTTGTCGACTTCCTGTCCATCTTCGACTTTCAGTGCGAAACCAGGCAAGATGGTGATCTCTTTGGCTTTTTTACGGCCTGAGGGCTGCAGGGTCAGCACCATTTCTTTATCCAGTACCTTGAAGTTTTCACCTGCTTGGGTACGGATATCCACAGTGACCAGATCTTTGGCATTGAATGAAACTTTGCCTTTGTCTGTGGCATAGACCTTTTCAGCGGCCCCACCTTCAGCAACCCCCCCTGTGTGGAAGGTACGCATGGTCAGCTGGGTACCGGGCTCCCCGATGGACTGAGCGGCGATAATACCAATCGGTTCACCACGATCCACGACCCGCTGATTGGTCAAGGACCAACCATAGCAGAGGCGGCAGACACCGAAATGGCTTTCACACCCCATGGGAGAGCGCACATCGATATAGGCGTTCTCTTCGGATTTGCCCTTCAGATAGATTTCAATATCATCGAGCTTATCGGGAGAGATGACTTCATTGCGATGAACAATGACTTTGCCTGAATCGCTGATGATATCATATCCAGAGGTGCGGCCCACGAGACGGTCAATCAGTTTCAGGTGGGTATTTTCACCTTCTTTGATATCGCGCAGGCGGAAGAAGTTCTGGGTTTCACAGTCTTCATCCAGAATAATCACGTCTTGCGCCACGTCGGCCAGACGGCGGGTCAGATAGCCGGAGTCAGCGGTACGCAGGGCGGTATCAACAATCCCCTTACGGGCGCCGTAGGAAGAAAGTACATACTCGGTTACGTTCAAGCCCTCTTTAAAGTTGGACTTGATCGCCATATCGATAATGTTCCCGGAAGGATCTGCCATCAGACCGCGCATCCCAATCAGCTGACGGACCTGGGAGATATTCCCACGTGCGCCGGAGAAGGCCATCATATAGACGGAGTTCAGTTTATTGTCAGGATCGTTTTTATCAATCAACTTGGTCAGTTCTTCAGATGCTTCATGCCAGGTGTTGATAACACGGGTATAGCGTTCAGCTTCAGTGATATGACCACGTTGGTAGAGGGTTTCTGCCTCGTTGATAATATTTTCAGCACGGCTCAGAATTTCAGGTTTCTTCTTGTTGATCACCAAATCGGAAATCGTAATCGATACACCGGCTTTGGTGGCGAAGTGGAAACCTTTGTCTTTGAGGTTATTGGCCAACTCAGCACTCTTCTCGTTGCCATAGATTTTATAGCAGTCTTCGATCAGATTGGAAAGCTGTTCTTTGCCGAAAGCATAGTTCTGATAGGGCATTTCCCGGGGGAAAAGCTGATTCAGCATCACGCGGCCAGGAGTGGTACGGATATAGACCAGATCACTCATCTTGACTTCACCGGCTTCTTCAAGGTCTCCCAAGGGGGTGCCATTGAAGCGAACGGTAATGCGGCCATGGCTATCAAGGGCTGGCTGGTTGTTTGCATCCAGAACGGCTGCGCCATTCAGATGCACCATCACGGGCTCATCCAAATCAACGCGGGGAACGGGGAAACGCACCAATACTTTGGCGTGAATATCCAATTGTCCGCCTTCGTAGGCAGCCAGCAGTTCGTCTGAGGAGCTGAAGACCTTGCCATTGCCGAGCAGATTGGAATCTTCCTTGTCTGCTTCGGGATTGTCGATGGTGACATAATAGCAACCAATAACCATATCCTGAGAAGGGCTGACCACCGGTTTGCCGGTCGCAGGCAGCAAGATATTGTTGGTAGCCATCATCAGCAGACGGGCTTCGGTCTGGGCTTCAATCGAAAGAGGAACGTGTACGGCCATCTGGTCACCGTCAAAGTCAGCGTTGAAGGCTGTACAAACCAGAGGATGCAATTGAATCGCACGGCCTTCGACCAGAATCGGTTCAAAGGCTTGAATGCCCAAACGGTGAAGGGTTGGGGCGCGGTTCAGCAGAACTGGGTGACCTTTGATGACTTCTTCAAGAATGTCCCAGACATAGGTGTCTTGGCGTTCAATCAGCTTTTTGGCTGATTTAATATTCTGAACCACGCCACGTTCGACCAATTTGTTCATGACGAAGGGCTTGAAAAGCTCAAGCGCCATTTCTTTGGGCAAACCGCATTGGTTCAGCTTGAGAGAGGGGCCTACCACAATAACGGAACGGCCTGAATAATCCACACGTTTACCGAGCAGGTTCTGACGGAAACGGCCTTGCTTGCCCTCCACGATATCGCTCAGGGATTTCAGGGCGCGGTTATTGGGGCCCACCACGGTACGGCCCCGGCGGCCATTGTCAAACAAGGCATCCACAGCTTCCTGAAGCATACGCTTTTCGTTGCGGATGATGATATCAGGGGCTTCCATTTCAAGCAGACGGTTGAGACGGTTGTTGCGGTTGATCACACGGCGGTAGAGGTCATTCAAATCGGAGGTCGCGAAACGACCGCCGTCCAACTGCACCATGGGGCGCAGGTCGGGGGGAATGACGGGAATGGCGTCGAGCACCATCCAGGTGGGGTGTGAGCCTGAATTGAGGAAATTCTCAATTACGCGCAGGCGCTTGATCAATTTGATCTTCTTTTGGCCGGTGGGTTTGTTCTCTTTCAGCTCATGCCAGATTTCTTCTGACAGGGTTTTCAGATCGAGTTCACCAAGCAGATGCTTGATCGCAGGGGCACCCATTTCAGCTACGAAGCTGTCTTCGCCATAAATCCGGCAAAGCTGTTCGTATTTGTCTTCTGAAAGCAATTGTCCGCGTTTGAGCAGCAAACTGGCGGGTTCGGGGGCGTCTTCTTTGGGAGCCGCCGCTTCTTCGCCTTCTTCGTCAGAAACGGCAACAGCCACTTCAGCGCTTTCACGGATCAGATTGGTTTCTTCCAATACGATATAGGCGTTGTAGTAGGTGACGTCTTCTAGACTGCGCAGGGGGATATCCAGCAAGAGACTGAGGTAACTGGGGATGCCCTTGAGGTACCAGATATGGACCACAGGAGCCGCCAGTTTGATATGGCCCATGCGGTGACGACGCACCTTGGACTCAGTCACTTCAACGCCGCAGCGTTCGCAGATAATGCCCCGGTGACGGACACGTTTATACTTTTGGCAATAGCACTCCCAATCGCGGGAGGGCCCAAAAATCCGTTCGCAGAACAGACCGCCCATTTCAGGTTTCAGGGTCCGGTAATTGATGGTCTCGGGTTTGGTAACCTCACCGCGTGACCAGCTCAAAATACGCTGGGGAGAAGCAATGCCAATTTTGATACAATCGAACGCATCACCCTCATCGCTGGGCTGCTGTCCTTGAGAATAAATCAGAGGTTCGCTCTTTATCACTGTCTTTATACCTTTAGTCTCTCAAATTTTTTCAAACCATGCCAAACGGCATTGCTTAACTGCTGATTTCTGTTTCCAGCAGTGAGGTCTTGGCGAACTGTTCTTTCAGTCGCTCTTTATACTGGGTCAAGCTGTCTTCAAACAGTTCAACCTCTGTTTCAGAGCCGTCATCGCCAACATGGAGAATCTGGATATCCAAGCCCAGACTCTGGAGCTCCCGGATCAGTACCTTGAAGGACTCAGGGATTCCGGGTTTCTGAATATTCTTGCCCTTGACAATCGATTCATAAGCCGCGGCACGGCCCATGACATCGTCTGACTTGATCGTGAGCATTTCCTGCAGGGTATAAGCGGCCCCATAGGCTTCCAAGCCCCAAACTTCCATTTCCCCAAAACGCTGGCCGCCGAATTGGGCTTTACCCCCCAGAGGCTGTTGGGTAACCAAAGAGTAGGGGCCAGTAGAACGGGCATGGATTTTATCGTCTACAAGGTGAACCAGTTTCATCATGTAGATATTGCCCACGCCGACCTTCTGCATGAAGGCTTCACCCGTACGACCATCATAGAGGGTGATTTTGCCGGATTCCTGTAACCAGTTCCACTCGCTGCGGGCTTGAGCCTCTGCTTCACGGCGGAAATCTGCTTCAGTTTCCAATTCCCCTTCAGTCATTTGAATGAATTGAAGATGCTCGGGTTTCATGGCCTGCAAGCGGGAGACAAACTCTTCAGTCGACTGGGCGATTTTGCGTTCGCGGGCGGCAATCAGCTCATTTTCAACCAACTGCTGTGAAGCCATGGCGCCAAACATTTCGTCGAAGGGGGTGATTTCCACCATTTCTTCGTTCAGGTCGGCAGCCAGACCCATCAGATATTCATAAATCTGACCCACGTTCATACGGCCCGGAACCCCCAGGGGATTCAGAACAATATCAACGGGTTTGCCATTGGGCAGATAGGGCATATCTTCGATCGGCAATACGCGGGAGATAATCCCCTTGTTGCCGTGACGGCCAGCCATTTTATCCCCGACAGAAATCTTACGTTTCTGAGCGATATAGACACGCACTACTTTGTTGACGCCAGGGGGCAGCTCATCGCCATTTTCACGGCTGAAGACTTTGACATCTACCACACGGCCTTTTTCACCGTGGGGAACACGCAGTGAGGTATCGCGAACATCGCGGGCCTTTTCACCGAAAATGGCGCGCAGAAGTTTTTCTTCGGGTGGGTGTTCAGACTCCCCTTTGGGGGTGACTTTCCCGACCAGAATATCGCCGGGCTCAATTTCTGCACCGACACGGATAATGCCGTCTTCGTCGAGATCGCGCAGGGCGTCTTCGCCGACATTGGGAATATCGCGGGTAATTTCTTCAGCACCCAGTTTGGTGGTGCGGGCTTCGGTTTCATATTTTTCAATATGGATCGAGGTAAAGACATCATCTTTGACGAGGCGACGTGAAATCAAAATCGCGTCTTCAAAGTTATAGCCTTCCCAGGGCATAAAGGCCACGATGATATTGCGGCCCAAAGCCAGCTCGCCTTCTTGGGTTGAAGCGCCATCAGCAATTAAATCGCCGACTTTAACTTTCTGGCCCAAAACAACACCGGGTTTCTGGTTGATACAGGTGTCCTGATTCGAACGGTAGTATTTGAGCAAGTCGTATTGCTTAATATCACCTTTGGTACTTTTTACCCGTACCTTATCAGCGGAGACATAGATTACTTCACCTTCCTCTTCGGCCAGTACCAGACTGCCAGAGTCATAGGCTACGCGTTTTTCCAGACCTGTTCCTACCAAGGGGCGATCGGGCAGAACCAAGGGCACTGACTGACGTTGCATGTTGGAACCCATCAAAGCGCGGTTCGCGTCATCGTGTTCCAGGAACGGAATGATGGAGGTTGCGACGGATACGATTTGTACCGGTGAAACGCCAACGAACTCTACTTCATGGGGATCGACTTCAAAGAACTCACCGCGGAAACGCACGGGAATCTTTTTAAGCTGGAAGCGGCGTTCAACCACTTTTTCGCCTTCAATCTCAACTTCCACATCTTCAAAGCCCAAGTCACCTGGTGCAATATAGTGGTTGTCTTCTTTGTCGGCGGTCATGAAAATCAGCTCTTTGGTCAAGAGGCCATTGCGTACACGCCAGTAGGGGGTTTCAAGGAAACCATACTCATTGACCTGAGAGAAGGTCGACATGGAATTGATCAAACCGGCATTGGGACCTTCAGGGGTCTCAATCGGGCAGATACGGCCATAGTGAGAAGTGTGGATATCGCGGACGGCGAAACCTGCGCGCTCACGGTTCAAACCGCCAGGCCCAAGGGCGCTGAGACGGCGTTTGTGGGTTAACTCAGCCAGGGGATTGGTTTGGTCCATGAACTGAGAGAGCTGCGAAGAACCGAAGAATTCTTTGATCGAGGCCACCAAAGGTTTGGCATTGATCAGGTTCTGGGGGGTCAGGCTGTCGATATCCTGAATGGTCATGCGCTCACGCACAATTCGTTCGATACGGGTCAAACCCACGCGGAACTGGTTCTGCAGCAATTCGCCCACTGAGCGGATACGGCGGTTGCCCAAATGGTCGATATCGTCGAGATCGCCCATGTCGAAATTGAAGCCCACGAGATAATCGATAATCGCAACAATGTCTTTGTTGTCGAGGGTGCGAACATCTTCAGGGACGTCGAGTTTCAGTTTCTGGTTGATCTTGTAACGGCCAACACGACCCAAATCGTAGCGTTTGGGATCAAAGAAGCGGCTCTTGATCATCTGTTGTCCACCTTCAGCAGAAGGGGGGTCGCCAGGACGCAGTTTTTTATAAACTTCAATCAGGGCCTGATCGGTGGTTTCAATTCCGGCTGCCTTTTCTTTTTCAAGCGTGCGCTCGAGGAAATCACGGTGACGGAAAAGTTCTTTCATTTCCTGGGTTTGATAACCCAAGGCACGTAAAAAGGTGGTAGCGAGAATTTTACGGGTTTTGTCGACACGGATATGAATCAGACCATGGTTGTCTGTTTCAAATTTCAGCCAAGCACCCCGATTGGGAATGACGGTGGCGGAGTAAAGTGTTTTACCGCCCGTTTCTGTATCTTCGCGTTTAAAATAAACCCCAGGTGAACGTACAATCTGGCTGACCACGACGCGCTCTGCGCCATTGATCACGAAAGTTCCACGTTCGGTCATCAGTGGCAATTCACCGATGAAAATTTTCTGTTCCTTGATTTCGCCAGTTTGTTTATTGACCAACTGTACAGGAATTTTAAGATGTGCAGCAAAAGTCAAATCCCGTGCCCGACAGTCGGGTACGGAATAGGGCGGTTGCTCAAGTTCGTAATTGGGAAGCAAATGAAGCTCGAGGCGGCCACTGTAATCCTGAATCGGAGAGAAAGATTCCAGAGCCTCGGGCAGGCCTTCCTGGAGGAACCATTTGAAGGAGTCTTTCTGAATCTTGATCAGGTCAGGTAACTGTTTAAAGCTCTCAGAAACCTCTTTGTGAATTTTCTTGCGTTCCACGGCGTTTGACAACATGGGTGAACTATCTACCTACCTTTAAGTGTTTATTCATCCAATGGGATGGATAATGCCCTGCAATTGCGGGGCGCTGGGAATTGGGGACCGTCAAACTGACTGTCGCTGCCAAAAAAAAATAAGATGCCACACCCGAAAAATTTCGGGGGCATAAATAATTGAATTGTAAAGCTGCCAGCATTCAGTGCTATGCGAGACCAACCCTCTAAAGAATGTATCGCAGTTTAGAAGTTTAATGACTCTAAGCCATGCTTGTCAAGGTGTTTTTCATAAGTTTTACAACCTATTGGTAAAATAAAACAAGAATATTTAAAAACAGAATTTTGCCCAGGACAGGGATCACATTCCGATGCTTTTGCAAGGGGGGGCTTCCAATAAGAGGATTGCTTTTTTGTGCTGAAATCATCGTACTGCTTGCTTTTCAAGTTGTAAAAGCCGAATCTATTATTTTGTCTGAAAGGCAGGTGGATGACTGCAAAAAACCAGCTTGCTTGGTGTTTTGGCTGGCTTGACTCAGTCTAAACCCCATACAATCCCCCAAATGGGTATGGGTATATGGTTATTAGAATATATAAGCAATAAGATTCATTCGGGTCTGGGGTGATGGCTGTCTATACAGTCGAAAAGCGTCCAAGCTAACGAGCTGGACGCTTAGTTATTCGTGAAACCGAGCGCAAAGAAATACTTTCTTGCACTCAAAAATTATTCTGGAGAATCAATAAAATAGGTCTGCGTTTTGTTTGCGTTTCTTCCCCATTGATGTTTTCTTGGCATTTCTCCGGCCTTTCGGTTGTTCGAAGGCAGCTTCAAACTCGCTGTATTCCCCTTCAAACATTTCGATATCTTCATCCTCTTCCTGATAAGAATAGGTATAGAGATACTTTTTTTGGTTAGAACCTTTTTTCAAACCTTTGGGGTCACGATCGACAGACATGAGAACTTTATTTGACACTCCTTCTCAAAATGAAATGAAATTATAGTTTTGTCAGAAAGTTTGGGTTTTAAAGCACATTTTACTTTTTCCTATCTAGCTGGCAGCGAACAGGAAGGGTTAGCCACATGACACTCTAAAACCGATTTATAAATTTATTCTAGCGTATGAAGTCTGGTTTTTCAGCGGCTGGAAATCATAAAATTAGGTTAAATTTTTTGCTTGCGTGAAATTTAGGGCAAAAACCAAAGTAAAATGCGCAGGTTTTGTGAATCGAGCAGTGTTTCATGAACTTGGGCTGAGCGGGTGCGTACAAGCTCGATTTTTAGGGGAGATACCCAGGTGGACTCTTGAATTTGTATGGGTGGCAAACTGCTCATTGCCAGTGGCTGTTTGAGGGCCAGAGCGGTACGGATGGCGGGAAGAATCTCTTGACGTAGGTCGGCTTGAACTCCTTCCGGTTGCAAACGATCCTGCTCAAGAATATCCTGGGGGCGCAAATTTTCTTGTTGTACCAGCGGGTAGGCACTGAGCTGAATCGACATGGGCTGGGAGGAGAGTACAGCAGAGGCCGTTTTGACCTCGATACCCAAGCCAGAATGGTTCTCAAGTGAACTGAGAACCTGCTGAATATTGGCTTCAGAAACGCGAATGCGGCTGCCCTCAGTTTCAGGCAAGCCCATTTGCTGGGCATAGGCTTCGGTTAAATCCAAAACACGGGCCATGGCTGCCTGGGCTTTGTCATTTTCCTCCAGGCCCATGGCTTCAAAGCGCATCAGGGTTTCATTGGCCTTTGCCATGAATACATAGGATTTTTGACTGCGGTGCGTCTGGGCCAGCTCAGGGCCTGATGCCCGTGAAGCGGGGCGATGGGGTTCGACCCCATGGGAAACTTTTAATCTCAGATCTTGGCTGGAAAAATGGGTTTGAAGCGCTTTGGGCAGTGCCTTGGGAGCAAGATGCTGCACAGATTTTTTCATCGGCATCTCAGCCTTGGCCAGACGCAGAGGCTCGGGCTTTAGATTCTGATGTGACTGAGGAGCAGGTATCACTGCTTGCCTTGCTGTCGCTTTGGGAGCAAGGGGGGGCTGTATTGGCTGAGGAAGGGCTGCAAGCGTAATTTCTTGCTGCGCAAGCTTTGCAACTTGAACTCTGTTTTGGGTTTTTAATCTGCGCAAAACCTGCACGAGTTCAGATTGGTGGGCCTGTTCTTTTTCGCTGGATTCACTCAATAAAAATTCAGGGTTCAGCAATGCCATGCGGGTTTTGCCTGATACAGCCAAGTAGCTGCCAAAAAGTCCGGCAGAAAGAGCCATGCTGAGGATCACCGTCATAAACGTACTGGTATATTTGGGACGCATTGCAAAAAGACTGAGCTTTTTTTTGCCAATTTTCCGGCCTAACTCATTCCCTAGTAAAGCCGAAAGCCCGCCAGAACACACAAATAACAATAAAATCCAAGCCGCAGGTTTCAAATCAAACCATCCAAATGAAACGATTGAAATCTGTACGCAGCGAGTAAAAACCTGACATAACCGCTAATACAGCACTTTTCTATATCCAGTCTAGCACTGCCCGGCACATGGGGACAACCATGCCCTGGGTGAAATCCTTTCAGGCGGGTGTTCCTTAAACAGACGCAAAAGTGTCTCAAGTTTTGCATTGAGTTCTTCCCATTCGGCTTCAGCGACTGAACCCTTGACAATTCCTGCACCTGTATAAAAGCGCAATTGATCAGATTGAACCAAAACACAGCGCAGTGCCACTGCGAATTCAGTTTGAGAGGCGTTCATCCAGCCCACGGGGCTGCTGTACCAGCCTCGAAAGAGTGCCTGGGTCTTTTCGAGTGCTTCCAGGGCAGCAGGTCGGGGAAGACCCGCCACAGCGGGAGTAGGATGAAGGGCTTCAATCAAATCGGCATCGTTGGGGAGAACCTTCAGTTGTGCTTGAATCGGTTGGTACAGATGCTGTACGGGGCCGCTTTGTATCAGCCTGAGCGGTTCTACTTCTGGACTCTGTGTGGAAAAAGGTTTCAAGACTCTGTTCAGAAAATCTGTGACCATCCGGTGTTCAAGCCGGTCCTTGTCGCTGCCAAGCAGTTCATTTTCAAGGCGGTGGTGAAGGGTTTGGTCTAGGCTGGAACGTCGGGTTCCTGCGAGGGCTTCCGTTCTTAAGGAAACCCCCTTGCGTTGGTATAAACGTTCGGGGGATAACCCAGCGAAAATGGTTCCCTGGGGCCACTCAAAATAATAGAGATAGGCGGGCAATTCAGCCTCCAGCAGGAGTTTCAAAAGCCGGATACCCGAAAGAGCTGTTGATGCTTGAAAATGAGAGACACGGGCCAAAACCGCTTTGTCCAATTTATGTTCTGAAAAATGCTTCAGCATTTCAGCCACCTGTTGGCTCCATTCGCGTTGATCAGGCTGATGTTTCAAGAGCTGTAAATCTGGCAAGGGCAACTCAGAATCAGGGCTGGGAGGCTGAACCGCTTGGATGAGCTTGATGATTTCGTGGCGGGATGCTTGATTCTGATCATAGAAATTGAGGTTTAAATAAAAATTCTGGGCCTTACGGGTGATTTCAAAGCGGGGAATCACCCAGCGTGAAGTCTCCATCTCATCCCAGGCAGGATGGGGGGGGAAATTTGAATTTTTGCTGATTGGAAAGGCCGTCCCGCCAAAGGCCCGTAAATCTTCAGGCGCGCTTTGAAGGGTTGTTTGCAACTCTGAGAATAAAGCTTGAAGAGAAGGATAACTGCGGGCATGGAATTCTTGGGCGATTCCCCAACCCAGGCGAAAATCCTGACCTGAACGGTTTTTCCAACAAAATTTAAAGGTCTGGGTTTGGGCGCGCAACCAGTCCAAAAGGGGGCGTTTTTCTAAACGAACAGATAGACGTTTCCACGCGGAAAATGGGGTCTGAGGAAGCTGTTCAATCTGTAGTTCCAGCGCCTTCAGTTCAGGTGGAATAACCTGTTCTGTATCCTTGCGAATCATGATTTGCCTCCCAGACATGGTCTCAGTTTAGCCGGTGTATGACTTTCTCTGCAATGCGATTCTTTCAGAAGAGGCTGCTCTGTCTGCAAGAATCGGCTAAAATGACTGCATGAACTGGCAAAAAATACCCTGCGACGCTTTTTTCCAAATCCCTCGATTTTTTCTGCCTGAGGGTTTGTCCTTGTTGTGTCAGGCAGCGAATGCCGGCCTCAGGGTGCTTCCCGGTTTTTTCAGTTTGCCTGAATCAGCCGTTTTTCTGCAAAGTGCAGAAAAACCGGGTTTAGGAAGGTGTTTTTTGCGTCGCTTGGATTCACCCCTTGCTGATTTCGGCCTCTCGGAAACCCGTTCTCTGGATTCAATCCAATTGGATTTACTCGAAACTGGATTTTGGCTGATCCAACCCCTGTCCACGGCTTTTCAAGCACGGGGGAGTTTGGCCCTGGATCCTGAATTCAATCAGGATCAGGTAGAAATTCTTTGGCCAGAAGTGAGAGCCGCTGAAATCATTGAACAGATCAAGGCCTGGGATAGTGAAGAAGAAGTAACCTTGAACCAGCGTTTGGCAAAGCTTTCTGCCTTGTTTCGTATGCATATCTGCGATCAGAAAGTTACTTTGGAATGGGCGGATGATGGTTCTCAGACTTGGCTGGTTTCAGTGCAAACGGAGCCTCTGTTGGAACCCCCAACAGCCTGGAAACCTCTGGCAGAATTAGAAGCTTTTGGACAGCGGCCAGAACCTTTGCTTTGTTCCCTTTTGAACCAGCTTGCTGAAGATATTTCAGAAAGCTGGCTTAAACCGATGGGGCTCGAACCCAGATCTGTTTTGCTGAAGACGTTTGCAGGTGAGCTTTTTTTTCAAGTTGAGTTTATCACACAATTGACGGCTTGGCGGGACAATTTGTCCTGGTGGAGCTATTTACGTACCTTGAGGCAAGCCATCAAGCAATCCCAGCGGGCCCGCCGTTGGCTGCTCGAAAGCTTTTCGATTCCCCATCCGGGCCTGTTGGGATATACGCAGCAATTGGCTGAACTCTATGCACTTTATTTGGGGGTTTCGCTTCCGCTTTCACTTTTACTGGAGCGAGCCTTGCTTCCCTTTGAAAAAGCGGGGGTATTGGAAAGTCTGCAACGCTTATCCTTCAGTTCCGGTTCGCGTTTACTTCAGGCTTTGAACCATCTTCGCGATCTGGCACAGATCCTCCTGGCAGAAGGCCGAAAGCCTGATTTGAATGGCTTTTTAAGGCATGCTGTCTTTCGACAGGAATGGCAAGTTTTTATGTCTCAATATGGGCACCGTGGCAGTCAGGAGTTTCTACCCAGTTCGTTACGCCTTGCCGATCAGCCCGAACGCGTTCTGAAAGCTTTGCTCTTGCCTTGGCAGGCTTTTCGTGAGGAGCTTGAACCGCCTCGCCACTATTGGTTTTGGCGGCCGCTCTGGAAAATCCTTCAGCCTGTGCTTGAGGAACGTGAAGACTTGCGCTCTGATGCCCTGTGGGCGATTTATCAGGTGCGTAAACAAATGCAGAACTTAATTGAAACCGCTGTTCAAGCAGAACAATTGCCGACGGAGGATGATTTTTGGCAGCTGAACCTTGAAGAAGTAGCAGCTTTGGATCGGGGCGCTATTTTTTCCTCGGCTTATCTTGCCCCTCGCCAGCAAAGCGAAGGCTTCTGCGCAAACACTCATCAGCCTGAGTCTCAGAACAAAACCGCAAAGGCTCTCTTTCCGGGCGAAAGAGAAGTGATGCTCTGGTGCCCACTTTCTGCAGAAGAAAATCTGCCTGAGGACTTCAAACCCTGGTCGACCTGTTTGGTGCTTGCAGTCTTTGATCCTGGCCGTTGGCTTCAGATTCAGCAGGTTTCCATGGTGATCCTGGCTGAAAATTCAGATCATACAGGGGCTTTGAGTTTTTTACGTGAAGCAGGCATTCCTGCCCTGACGGGTGTGGGAGAGGATATTTTGAAGTTTAAAACCGGACAGGAAATTTTAATCCGTGAAACCGAATGGGAATGGCTGGTTTTAGAGGAAGAGCCAGAATCTGAAGCTTCGTTGACTTAGATCAGACATTCTACCGTTTGAATCAAGGTGGAGTAAAAATGCTCGCAGAGCACCACTGCAATCAGAGAGGCGACCGTTGATTTGCCTAGTTTCTCTTCAAAAAGACTGATCAGATTGAGTTCAGCTTCAGTGGTTAAAATCCAGGGGTTTTCAGACAAGAGCTGCACCAAATCGCCGTAACTCAAACTCATCACGAGTTCTACAGACATTTGTTCGGCTTGGTTTGCGATTTCAAGGTATTCGATTTGACTGACTTTTTTTCCTCCGTGGTTGAAGCGCTGCAAAAGTAAATCCAGAAGTGATTCAAGTGAATCAGAATTTCGAAACCAATTGTCCATGGTGATTTTGTCGATCACCTTGGGAATCAGTGATCGCATATCGACAAGATTGCTGTAACTGCTCATCGGACTCCCCGTTCTGCGAATCTACTCCATCATCATACCCTATTCTCAAGCAAATAATGGAGTCAAACTTTCTACCTGGAAGCAGGGCTCTCGTCTATTTTTAAGCAGGTATCCTCCCTCTTTACGGGGGATTTTTTTAGGGACTGGTATTCCAGCGTGGGGCCAGATAACGGGCCCAAAGATTGCCGAGATTGTCTATCTGTTCAACATGGTTCCGCGCTTGATTCCCTGCAAAACCTTCGACATGAAAACTGCCGCGATCTGCCCGGTTGGCAGGTGCAATCCGTTCTTTGTAGCGATTGCTGTCCTGCCCGTCGGGCTCTGCTGAAGCAAGCGGCTGACGCTGCGCTCCTGCTGCTTTCAGAATATAATCGGCGGCGTCTGTTGAGGAAGAATAGCTGGGTTGAATCGCAGAGTGCGTGATCACCATCATTTTCTGACCCGCTGCTGCTGCTTTGGCAAAATCTACAAAGGGTTGGTGCGCTGCTGGATTTGGCTTGCCTTTGGCTCCATAGTGAATGCCATCGATGACCATGACAGCGTCGGTTCGTGCGCTGACAGCGGGATTTGAGAGCGCGACCTGCAGCGGTGCATAGCCTGCGCTAAAGCTTCCCAAGGCGAGACGGCCTATTTTGACCTGGGGGCCATACTGTTTTTCAAGACGTGCTTTCACTGTTTCGAGAATTTGGGGCACAAACTCTTTTTGCCCAAATTTTTCCATCATGGCCCCAGAAAGACCTGAGGTTTCAGCACTGATCACGACCGCAGGGACGCCACTTTGTGCAAAGCGCTGGGGGACATCGCCCCGAAATTGAATAATCACATCAACACTCTGATCTACTTTCAGTGGATTTTGCGGCATGTACATCATCACGCCCTCACGCAATTGCACGGGTTTTTGATACTCAATTTTTTGCATGGCAGGGGCAGGAGCGGGGGCCGCCGCTGGAGTCATTTTTTCTAAAAATGAAAGGCTGAGGGCTTTGCCACTGGTGGAACGTGAAACCGCCCCCATCGCAATCAGATCTGGTTCTGCTTGAACAGGGGATGAAGGGATTGGAACGGGTGATATCGGGCCTATCAGTGGAGAAGGAGGCGCTGATTGCGCTTTGACAGGCTGAAAAAATCGTGAAAATAGATCCAGGGGCGATTTTAAACCCCAATTTGGCGATGTCATGCGCAACCTCCGCAACTCACTGCATTGATGTGGTTATCGTCAAAAACACGGGCAACTGGATTCAAGTTTTGCTTAAGTTTGGATTATCGTTTTCCTTGTCGACCCAATCGCTCAGCCAGAGCAAGGGGTTTTTCCAGGCTTTGTTTTCAAGCCGATCCTGAACGAGCAAGCCGACTTCGTGGGCCAATTGCATACAGGCTTCAGGGTCTTCGGCGGTTGCTTGTGGAAAAGCTGCAAAATCGATCGGTTGCATAAAGTAGATCCGCCAATAGGAGGGCATGGGCATCAAGCTAAGCGGAAGCGGAGCGACCGAACCCAAGAGGGGCTTGAGGTTTTCAAGGGTGGCGGCGACAGGGAGTGCTTCTTCGCCTCCGATAATCGCAACAGGAACCACCTTTGCTCCTCTTTGCAGAGCCAATCTGACAAAACCTGTTTTCCAACGCTTCATATGATAGGCTTGCCAGAAGGGTTTGCAGTTTCCATCTGCACCTTCAGGAAAAATGGCGATGGGATTGAGTTCTGCAGGCAGGGGGTCTCGTCCATAATGCAACCAATCGGCAGGAATCAAGCCCAGATTTCTTAAAAAGCGATAGGTCAAAGGCAGTTTGATCAAGACATCGTGCACAATCAAAAAGGGCAGTCGACTGGGGTCTGCGAAATCATGGATCGCCAGCAATAAAAACAGGGCATCAAGCGGTACCCAGCCAGAATGGTTGGCAACAAAGATGACAGGCCCTTCTTTGGGAATATGCTCCTGTCCACGTACTTTAAAGCGAAAATATTTGAGTTCAATCAAATTTCTGAGCGGTTTCAGAAACCTGCGATTGATATCCTTGGGTTTGTGCCTTGGCAGAGATTTTGCTTTCATAAGCACCTATTGAATTCAGGAGTAAGATTGTTGTATTCTAGCTGAAACCTGTCAGGAAGGACACCTATGCCTGATTTTGAAAGTCTGGATTGGGATCATTTTTATTCTCTTTATTATTCTGCAATGAATTTAACTGTACAGGATTGGGAGTCTCTGGTCAAAGAAACCTATCCTGATGCTCTCCCTGGTCATATTTATCGTATCAGCCAGGATCAAAAGAAACTTCAAATCTGTGAACCTGAATTTGGAAAAGTAGAAACAGAAATTTTATTGCCCAATCAGAAAGCAAGGCCTGAACCTATTTGGGGAAATGCATGGGGGCATTCAGCTTGGTCTCTTTCAAGAGAAAAAGGAATTCCTGAAAGTATTCTGAGCTCAGATCAGACAAGGGGGCTATTGATTGCTCCTGATTTCTGTGCTTTGGCAGATCAATTCTGGTCCTTTCAACCTGTTCTCTGCCAAACACCTTCTTCCTATTGGCCCTATACTGAGCGAAATAAAAAATTGACGGGACCCCATGACCTTTATTTTGTAGCAGGGAAAGGGTTCTTGATTGTCTCTGACCGTCGTCGAGGTTGTTTTTCAGTTTTAGACTTGGAAAATTTAAAATGGCTGGCAGAATTTCAAATTCGCAAAACTGATAGTGATCTTTGTTTGAATTTTGCTGCAGATGCAGCGAGGAATCAGGTTTTTATCACAGATAATGAATCCAGTCTGCTTTATCAGCTTTCACTAGATACCCTGCAATTACATAAATTTCAACCAGGCTTGGGAATCTTGGGAAATCTCATGCTCGACCCCTCTGACCCAAGATTTTTGTTTCTGGTTTCTTTAAAACCTGAACGTAGCCTGGTCTATTTTGATATTCAAAACAATGAGGTCATTCGACGCATTGCTTTAAAAGGCAGGCTCTTCAGCCGTGAGAGTGATGTTCCGACTGAATTGCTCAGTTTAGGAAACACCCAATCCCTTTTGACCCTTTTGGAGTTCAGTTTTGATCCTGTGCCCTATACCCCATTGCTTGAAGTCATCGATACTCAAAAAGTGAAAGTGATTCGACGTTATACAGGAGAAGCTGGAAAATTGCCTTTTGGCCTGGGTTCTGCTCTAAAAAATCCATATTTTCGAGATCCTGTGAACCTGATCCAGACCATGGAGCGTCGGGGACTGCTTTCAGACGAAAAGAAACCTGAGTTACCAGAGGTTTCAACTCAAAATGCAATGGATTTAAGATACAGGGCCTTTAGCTTAAGTGGTTCTCTAGATCCAGATGCAGCACCTCGGATTGTTTTGCCAGCTGAAGCAGATGCTGAAATATTGGATATTCTGGCGGGGGGGATTTTTCAGCAGACAGGTATTCATATCCATGATTATCCCAAGGAAGTTAAACATTTGTCTTCTTTGATTCCTGAACTGAGAGTTCAGCTTGAAACACGCTGGGAGGCTTTTCTGGATTTAAAAATACTGAATCGTTATGCGTTGCGTATCAGTATTTTGCGTGAGGCACTTTTACAGCTTTTAGAACTTCGCGATGGGATTGAAAATGGTATTTCTGAAACGCCGCCAGATCTTTGCCCCTTTTGTGCCTCTCCTTTGTTGGGCAGTTGGAATTGCCCCGTCTGTGGTTTTGAATTGCTGAGCCCGGCCAGATTTTTTGCGCGTTTTCATTCCTCTGCTGAACCACAAACCTGGCTTTTGCCAGGGCAAGTTTTGATTTGTTTGACCTCACAAAAACTGGTTTTGGTTCTCGACCATCATCAAAAGATTTTGCTCAAATTAGAGGCTGAGATATCTGATTGGAAACCAATTTCAGCGGTTGCTTTGCCCAATGGAAATTATCTGGTATTGGATGGATTCAGCAAATATCTTCAGGAATTGAATCCGGCTGGGGATTTGATTTGGACTTCCAATCGTCAGCAGATAGCATTGAAAGATCCTCAATGGTTGAGTTTTTACTTGGATGAAGACCAAAAAACTTTGATTTATCTTATCGCAGATCAAGGCCGACATCAGGTGTTTGCTTGTGACAGCCGGGGGAGTCTCCGCTGGTCTTATGGGACGCAGGGTGTTTCCGGTCAATTGCCTGGTTATTTGAATCAACCGAGGTTCGTGCAACGCACCGCTGAGCTCAGTTGGCTGATTACGGACTCTGGCAATCGCCGCATTATCGAACTCAATGGGCAAAAAGAAGTGATTGCCCAATGGGCTGAAGCAGAGGGTTTAATTGAACCTGTTTGGGCTTTGCGTGTGAATTCAGGTGAAACCTGGATTGTGGACCGGGCCCGTCGTGCGCTTTTGATTTTTAAAAACTCTGATTCTGAGCCCCATATTGCTTGGGAGGGGCTCTCTGTGCTGAATTTTCAATCCCTTGAATCTATTACACGGCATGCCAATGGAAATCTGGTTCTCGGTGATTCTGAACGGTGTATTGAAATCGATACCCTCAATGGCGGGGTTTGTTGGGAAAGAACATTTGAGCAGACTGAAGCGACTAAATTGCTGCCTCAATCAACGCACAGTGTGAATCCTCTGTATGTAAGAATTGAGTTGCTTCAAAGTTTGCGCTATTTTGCTGACGTTGAAACGCTTGCTTTGATTGCGTTGGCCCGCATGCTGGAACCGATTACTGTCGCTGCAGGTGAATGGGTTTTTCAGGAAGGGGATCTGGGTGATGCCTTGTATCTGATTGAGTCTGGTGCATTTCAAGCCAGGGTGGATCAGAATCGCCAATTGTTGGCTGAATTTTCAGCCGGAGATGTCTTTGGCGAAATGGCTTTGATCTTTGGACAGAAACGTTCTTCGAGTATTCAGGCGATTCGGCCAGGGAAACTTTTGCGTTTAAGAATGGCAGATTTTCAAAAAATCTCCTTGGCAGATCCTGAACTGATGTCTCGAATTCAGAATTTGGCATACGAAAGACAAAAGCGTCGCCAAAATTTTGAAAATGAGCAATCATATTTAGCTATCGAAAGTATGAAGCGCAGAATTGCACTTTCGAGAATGCGTAACCTGAGATTACTTGAGGACGCTGATGATGCTTTTTTTCATGCACTTCAACCCCAGTTTTCAAGTTTGGCTTTTAAGAAGGGGCAATTTATCTTTCGTCAGGGTGATCCTGGAAATGCCCTATTCTTTGTTAATCGGGGAGAGGTTGAAATTTTAGATGCAAAGGGTCAACTTCTCACCATTTTACCTGAGGGAGTGGTTTTGGGTGAAATGGCTTTGCTGAATGACCGTCCTCGCAGTGCTTCTGCACGTTGTCTGACCTATACCGAAGTTTTCAGACTTGAAAAAGAGATGTTTTTTGACCTCTTGAAGAAATTTCCTGAATTTGAGAAAAAGTTGAGAAAAGTAATTTCTGAACGTAAAGAGGAGGCCTTGGAGAGGGCTCAATCCCGCCCTGTCCAAACCATAAAAACTTCTGCTGATCCGCAACTTTCTTGGCTGGGGGTACTTTCATCGCAAAATTGTTTTTGGCAACTTGAATCGGGTGTTTTGCGTGTTTATCCTATGGAAGAGGACCCCTTGGAACTTTTGATGCCCGCGAGTATTGTCCGAACTCTTTCAGGGAGTTTACTTTTGGCAGACACAGGTCATGACAGGATTTTGGAGTTAGAACCTGAGCATTTTAAACTGATTGCTGAATATGGAGATGATCATTTAAAACTTTCTTTTCCGCGTGCAGCAACTCGGTTATCAGATGGCTCAACTCTGATTGCAGATACTGGGCAAAACAGAATCTTACATCTTACTGAGAAAAAAACGGAAGTGATTCGCCTTGAAAAAGTGCCGATGGAAATCGTTGCTTTGGTACCTTTTGAAACTGGATTTTTATGTGTCGATAGTTTAATGGGGCGCATCCTTCATTTTGATTTTAAAGGGCGCTTGCTTGGGCTATTGCAGGATATTAACGGCGAAATGCTCTCGCTTCCCCGAGCTCTTCAGGTCTTGCCGAACCATCGCTGGCTGATTGCTGAAGCCGGAAGAGACCGTATCATTGAGGTAAATGCCCAGGGTGACTTGTTCTGGTCGTATTCTGGTTCTCCCGATGCTCCCTTAATGAGTCCTGATGCCTGTTCTTGCTTTGAAAATGGACAAATTCTAATTGTGAGTGCAAAGCAAACAGAACTGAGGTGTATCAACAGGCACGGCGAATTGCTTTGGGTTCAATCTCTTGCACCGTCTGCGCTGGGGGCTGAAATTGCTTGATACACCGTGCTGAAAATATGGTGATGCGAACGAAGGTACTGACCTTTCAGACTTAATCCGCTAGGGAAAATTTCATTTAAATCCTGAGTTAACCTCAGTTCTAACTGGTTTGGCTGAAGCAGGCTTAAGCTGGCTGCTTCGAATCCAAAAAAATGATGCACTTCAGGATATAAAGCCTTGTACAAGCTTTCTTTTGCTGAAAAAACCAATGTATAGTATTCTTCCAAAGTCAAACCTGAATTGACTGGCCCTCTCTCTTCAGGCCGACTGATACTTTTAAAAATACGTTCGCAGGTTTTTTCATTCATTATTTTTTCAAGATCGATTCCCAAAACTTTGCATTCTGACCGGGGGGCAATGACTGCTGCAATCATGCGATCGGAATGGCTGATACTGCCTACCCAGCCAGTGGGCCAAATGGGTACACCTTCTGGGGTTTGGTCTATATGGACTGGATGATCAAAGCCTGCCTGCAGAAAAGCTTGATGAACGCAATAACGACCCGCTAAATAGAGTGCTTGGCGTTTAGGGACTGCCTTGTGTAATTTTTCTGGAAAGGGTAAATCTGCTTGCAGTATTTTGGCTAGACCTGCATAATCCTGATTGATTTCAACAGTATGGCTAAAATTTGTAAAAGGAAGTTTTTCCCAGGGTTTGCTCTCAAATTCTCTAAGCAAATCATTCAGTTTCATCTTCTATAAAATCCAGATTTATCCAGCTTTAAAACAAAAATTCCCACACCCATTTGGGTGTGGGCGCGTGTTGGGTTCATTGACTGAACCTTAGCGACTTTTCAGGAGAGATTGATTCCATTATCGCGAAGCTTTAAATTGAAATCTATAGGCGATCTCACAAAGATCCTGTGATCTGGATCAACTCTGAGGGTGGAGAGTGGGAAGCAAGTGACTGAAGCGTTCCCACAGGGACGATTGTCTGCTTCTCTGGTAAAATGAGGAAGTTCGATTAAATCCGCAGTGCCCAGAGGTTGAGATGTCAGATCCCAAGGATCAAATTCAGTTTCAGCAACATCAAATCATTCCCGACGCGGGTATTTACCGTACGCCTACGCAAGGCAAAACAGCCAAAGACAAAACTTTGCCCACGGTAGGCAGTCGGATTTTAACCATGCCTGCCGTACAAACGGCCTTTGTCTCCTTTGGCTTGGAGGGCTTGAAAAGTATTTTACTGCAGGAAATGGTCAAACTGGATTGGCCTCAGCTTCAGGATGAAATGCTCTATCTTGCTGAGGGCGCAAATGAACACAAAGAAATCAAACGAGCCCTACGCGCAACCAAACTTCTGGCTGCACAATGGTTGGATGATCCCCGGCAAAAGCCTGAGGTACAGGAAAAATGCCAGTATATTTTTGATTCAATTTCGACCTTTGGCAATTTAAATGTTCAAGCGCCTGACAGTCCTGCTGCAGCGATGGGGGAGAGTGTGCAGGTGGCCTTTCCCAATACCGGCCCACTTGAGCCTGTGGGTGCTGAAGAAGAACATGAATTGCAAGCAGGCAATGCCATGTTGCTGATTACCGATTTACAGGGACATTTTAAGAAACTGGAGACCCTGCTGCAAAATATCCAATTGGCGCAGTACAAAGGGGATATTTTACATTGGACAGCTTCCCCTGACTTTTATCTCATGCTGGTCGGCGATTTGTTTAATAAATCCCCCTTTTCGACCTGGGGCGACTCGGTGGGCAGCGATGTCTACAGCATTATCAAAACCTTGCAGCGCTTTATCAAAGTGGCCCCCGAACGGATTCTGCTCAGCTATGGATCCTATGATTTAGATTTGGCCAGCAAAGCCGCATTTTACCACCCCGTGAGTGGATTCATGGGCTCAGAATTGGGAATCAATGCGCAGGCCCAGGCGATTCCTGCGCTCTTGAGCTATCTCAAGGGAACCTCTCAGCCCAACCAATCAGATTTTGCCTGGAAATGGGATGAACAGTCGCAAAGCTATGAATTGGCTTCAGCCTATCAGGTTTCGGGAGTTCCCTATCTGACCGTTCCTGCCCTGGCAGATGGATCTGGCCCGGATATTTCTGCCCTGCTTGAATTTTATGAAGCCTTGCTCAAGACCATGATTCAGCCCAATTTGAATGCAAGGCCACGTTCTCTTCAGGAATTGGATGCGCTGGCTGCCCGGCTGATGCCCCCTGCGACAGAGCAACTCAATCTCCTGGTCTTAAAAAACAGCCTGGGGCGTTGCCTGCATTTTGAGGGTCTGCTTGAAGGCACTGGAACGATTCGCTTTTTGCGTGAGCGGATTGCAGGCATGCATATCTTTAAAGCGGGCATGGTGGAGTTCTTTGCCTTGCATCCAGAAATTCAGGAAATTACGCTGGATATGCTGGCCACGATTAAAGAACAGGGAGAAGCGGGTTGGCAGGTGCCTGAACTTGAGCCCTTTTTACTGAACAGCCGAACCTTGCAACAGGCCCATATCGATCCCAAGCGTCTTTTGGCGGTCCTTGAATCCTTGGGTTTGAGCCAGCTCAATGATTGGTTAGGACTCTCTGAAACGCATTTCTATCAGTTGCTCAAGGAACAAAAGGCCTTGGGGCGCATGATTCCTGAATTTTTTCAACAACGCGATGAAAAAGGTTTTCTCAATGCCTACCGACAGTTCCGTTGGGAACTTATCAATGAAAATCCCACGGGTTTGGCTGGCTTTGCCCTGAATATGGATGGAATCTCGCGCAGAGGGGAGCCGATGATGCGAAAAATGGCGACCTTGGATGAACGCACCCGCAAATCCTATTCTAAAACCTTTTTAATGGATCTCTGTCGGGAAGAATTGCCCTTCGAAATTGCGGTTGAGCCCGAGGGGATTGTTGCCGAACTGCAGATTCCGGGGGCGGGGGGCTTTGTCATTTCTCTCTTGATCGACGATTCGGTTGCTATTTACAAAGACATGAAGGAACAACTGCATATGCCCGTCAAACACGCAGCTTGGATTGAAATTCGCTGATGGAACTCAATTTAAACGGAAAAACAGCTCTGATCACGGGGGGCACCCGTGGAATTGGCAAAGCCATTGCTCTGAAATTGGCAACAGAAGGGGTGCATTTGGTTTTAAACTATTTGCGCAATAAACGCGCAGCCGAGGAAACCGCGCTTGAAATTGAAGCCTTGAGCGGCCAGAAACCGCTGCTTTTGAAGGGCAATATTGGAGAACCTGAAAAACTTGCAGAAATGCTGAAGGACTTGCAAGCCCATACGCAGGTTCTGGATATCGTGATTAGCAATGCGGCTTCAGGCGTTCTGCGCTCGGCATTTGAACTGACCCCCCGTCATTTGGCCTGGACTTTGGATATCAATGCCTTGGCGCTGCTTTGGCTGGTTCAGGGGGTGCGTCCCCTGCTTTCGCGGGGGGCCAAGATTGTTGCTGTTTCAAGTTTGGGTTCTACACGGGCTTTTCCCAATTACGCTGCCGTGGGTGCTTCCAAGGCCGCCCTTGAATCGCTGGTTCGCCATCTGAGTCTCGAACTGGCCCCCGAGGGAATCAATATCAATACCCTTTCTGCAGGCGTGGTAGATACCGAAGCCTTGAATCATTTCCCCAACCGTGAAGAGTTATTGCGTCATTCTCAAGCGCGCACCCCCGCTGGGCGATTGGTGACCCCCGAAGAAGTGGCCGATGCCGCTCTCTTTCTTTGCAGCCCCCTGGCTCGGATGGTGCATGGCCATACCTTGGTGGTGGATGGGGGCTATTGTATCGTTGCTTAAAATTTAGTATCACTTTTTTGTAACAGGGGTTTAAATAATTTACAAAATAAGCTATAATCTTGATTAAGACTATGGGCTTTAGATCACAAACTTCACTACTTCAAACAGTTGCTGCCAGGCAGGCAGCTCAACCCTTTTCTGCCTTATTTCAAGCCCTTGTCAATATCCATAGCAAGGAAAGAAGATTCTAAAAAGATGTCTATCTTATTTGTATCCAATCTCCCCCCTGAAACAACCCCTGCAGAACTTGAGCGGATTTTTTCCCGCCATGGCCATGTGCTCAACGCGCAAATGGCCGTTCATCAAAAGACAGGTCAATTGCAAAATTTCGGACTCGTTGAGATGTCAGAGAAAGATGCCCGCTGGGCCCAGGAAACCTTGAACCGTTCCTGGTATAAATTCAGCCGGATAGAGGTTCAGTTTACCCAAGCGCCCGTGCGCAATCAGAACCGCAATTCACGCCAAGGTTCTTACCATGGCTATTTCCCTTTTAAAGATCGCGAGATTCACCTGGTTTCAGGTTTCTAAGCTGCGATTGAAAAACAAAGAGCGCCTGGTTTTCAGGCGCTCTTTGTTTTTTGTGTATTTAGTGCTTAAAGGCAGGCATCAGCGCCAGGATAATTTCAATCCCGATCATCAGAATGATGATGATTTCCATGATTGTTGAGCGCCGGTTCTGAACCTCGTCATTGAGGGTTTCATAAATCTGGCGTGCGCTTTCAAGTTTGCCATCGACACGGGCCTGCCAATCGCGCAATTGCAGCAAAGTAGAGATCATGCGGTAGATACGGGCACAATAGAGATCCCCGATAATCTTCAGGGTGTTTTCAATCCGATCCGTCAGCTCAGTGACGTCCAAAAGCAAGGTCATCAGTTTTTGGATGGTGTGGTGATAGGGGTTTTTAAACAGCCCCCCCCGAGACATGGGCTGGTTTTCAAGCTCATCGTAAATGCCTTCAAGCTGTTGGTCGAGCAGTTTATCGTAAGAACGCAGTTCCAAAAGCTCAACATTGGCAAACTCAAGAATATCCACGTGTTCGGAACTGCCCTCGGGGTCAAAAATAAAGGAGCTGTTCCAGGCCACCACGACCAAATCGTCTTCAAAATAGGTGATTTTTTGACTGAGAATGGTCTGGCGTTCTGAATCTGCCAATTTCTTGGATTCGCCACGGACCATGCCTGCAATATCAGAACCCAACTGTTTGAGGATGGCCTCAGAGCTGCTCAATTCAGGGTTTTCAAAGCCGTAGACATAAAAAATGGTATAGTCTTCATGCATTTGCTGGGGATAGGGTTTGATCAAGGCGGGTGCGAGGGCAGGCATTAAGTCTGCCAATAATTTTTCGGATTGATCGGCAATCCAGTGGCTGTCGATATAGAGATTGGCTTCCTGTACTGCGGTTTGCCAAGTATCAGGAAAGGGCAATTCCCAGGCAATCGAGACAACTCCAAATTCAAACACTTTGGCACGGACTTCAACATCCAGCCAGCGATCCTGGCTCAATTGCAGTTTTTGTGCGCCCATGGGCAAGAGCAGCGGCTCGGTTTTAAACTGTAAATAAGAGGGAGAGGAACGCCGGGATACCAATTTGATGCTGCTTGAGCGGCCTACCCATTTGTGTCTTAGCGTTTCTAAATCGACTGAATCTGCCAAATCAAACTGATAATAAACCAGTATTTTGCCTTGGGTAATGCCCAATGGTGCGTTCATAATCTCTCCTTATTTCATCAGCCTGGCTTATTGAACCAGCGCTTCTACCTCTTGAATCATACGCTCAGCGGCATTGACACCCGTCAGTTTTAAGGCTTCTTGCATGCCCGTTGGGCTGGTGACATTGATTTCAATCAGATAATCGCCGATGATATCCAAGCCTACGAAATACAAGCCTGCCTGTTTTAAAAAGGCACCGACCGCTTCACAAATTTCGCGATCCCGCGTTGTCAACTCACAGGCTACGGCTTTGCCTCCGGCGTTCAGATTGGCGCGGTGTTCCCCTTTGGCGGGCACTCTTTGAAAATACCCGCAGACCTCACCGTGGATCATCAAAACCCGCTTATCGCCCTCACGCGCTTCTGGGATATAGGCTTGAACCACAATTTTCCGTTTTCCGTCGCGGGTCATGAGATCGAGCAAGGCATTGAGGTTGGAATCCTCAGCTTTGAGAATAAAGACCCCTTCACCGCCTTTGGCATCGATCGGCTTGAGCACGGCTTTACCTTGGGTTTCTACGAAGCTGCGAATTTCAGCCCGATCAGAGCTGACCAGGGTCAGTGGAATATACTCAGGAAAGTGCAAGGCATAGAGCTTTTCATTGACGCTGCGCAAGCTGCCCGGGTGATTGAGTACCAAGGTATCCCGTGCTGCCAGTTCCAAGAGATAGGTATTAAAAATATAGTCCATGTCAAAAGGGGGGTCTTTGCGCATGAAGACAGCATCCATGTCTTTGAGCGGAAGCATTTCTTCTGAGCCCAGCTTGTAAAAATCGGTCTCGCGCTGAACTGTCACGGCCTGCATTCTGCCTCTGACTTCTTGGTCGCGAAAGGTTAAGCCTTCAGCTAAGAGAAAATAGCTTTGATGACCACGGTTCTGTGCTGCTTCGATCAGGGCATAGGTAGAGTCTTTGTGATAATTGATCGTCTGAATAGGATCCATCACAAACGCGAATTTTAAAGGGGACATGGTTATTTCTCCAAAATTTTAACGCAAAGGGTTCAGGCCACAGAGCGCTTCAGGTTTTCAGTCAGACTTTTCAGCAGTTTTTGCAGGGTCTTGGCTTCTGACTCACTCAAGCCTTTGTTTTGACTTAAAACATGTAAAAGTTCGAGTTGTTTGAGTTTTCGCCATTCTTCAGCAGAACCATAGCCAGAGAGCATACTTTCGCGCAAAAGACGGAGCCAGGCTCTTTCGCTGAAGCAGGTTGTTTGAGCTATCTTTTGCGCACAGATCATGAGTAGATCTGGGTGAACGCCCAATTGTTGGGCCAGACGGTGCAAGGGCAAATTTAAATCCTGCCTTGTCGAAATCATTTGTTCACACTCGTGCATCGCTTCTCTCCCTGTGATCACTTCTCTCTGAATTCACAGCAACGGTTTCATTCTCATCATAAACGCAGAACCCACCACAGCGTTTGATGTAAATCACACTGAAAATGACGCTGTGCTCAGGCGGGTAGTGGCTTATTCTTCTGGCAGGAAACACAGTTCACTGGTATTCTTGGCCAGGAGTGGGGTAAGCTGTAAAGACCCTGAATCACTCGGGTATTTTAACATTAAAATGAAGACTTCGTAATCCCAGGTTAAACATGACAAAAAATTCTCAGGCAGAGATCTGGTGGATGGCAGCGAGACCCCGTACCTTGGGAGCTGCTTTGGCACCTATTTGGATAGGGACAGCTTTGGCTATTTCTTCTGGAAAATGGGACCCCTTGAGTTTTGTAGCTGCCCTGCTGGGGGCTCTCCTGATACAGATTGGAACCAATTTTGCCAATGACTATTTCGATTTTATCAAGGGGGCAGATACCGCTGAGCGCATTGGCCCGACCCGTGCCACACAGGCAGGTTTGATCAAACCTGAGCGTATGCGCCTGGCTTTTTTGCTGACCTTTGCGCTGGTGGGGCTGCCGGGGCTCTATCTTGTCTACCGCGGCGGTTGGCCGATCCTGGTCTTGGGTTTGCTTTCTGTTTTAAGTGGCATTTTCTATACGGGGGGCCCTTTTCCACTGGGTTACCTGGGGCTGGGAGATCTCTTCGTTTTGCTGTTTTTTGGGCTGGTGGCCACAGGGGGAACTTTTTGGGTGCATACCCATGCCATCACATCTGTCGTCCTTCTGGCTGCCCTATCGCCAGGTTTTTTGGCGACTGCGATCTTAGTCGTCAACAATCTGCGGGATCGCAAAACAGATACCCAGGCTGGCAAGAAAACCTTGGCGGTTCGCTGGGGCGCTGGCTTTGCCAGAGCAGAATATCTGTTTTGCATGGGTTTGGGCATTTTGATGCCGCTGGGGCTTTATCTCTGGACGCCTGAAAAACATCCTGCCTCTTTGCTGGCCTGTTTGAGTATTTTGCCGGCAATTCCTGCCATCAAAGCCGTCTTGAGCCTGGATGCAGATCCGCGTTTGAACCCGATTCTGGGCAAAACCAATCAGGTCTTAATTCTGCACAGTCTGCTCTTTAGCTTGGGTTGGATCTTCAGTTAATTACAAACGCCCCTGAAAGACTTGGGGGTGGGCTTGAAAGCGCTTGTTCAGGCTGAGAAATTCTTCAGGCTTTTGTGCCAGAAAGACAAAGAGCCAGGCCCCTTTGGGCATTTGAATTCCCCAGACCCCTGGTTTTTTTTCTTGGGCCGCGCGCAGAATGGCGTCTCGATCGGATTGGGAAATTAAATCAGCCCAGTCGGCCAGGCGGAAAGCCTGATCCGGGCTTAAAAACAGGGCTCCACTCAGAGCGGGAAAATGACGGAAGGTTTGTGGCCCCTGAATCAGATTCTGACTGCCCCAAGCCACTCCAATCCGGTTTGCCTGTTGGAAATTTTGAGCAGCGGCCTGCATGGCCTGACCTTCGGCGACGATACCCGCTGTGCGTAGAAAAAGTTCGGGTGCCAGGGCTTTTTCACCCAGGGCTTGTTTAAAGATACTCAGATAGCTCTTTAAAAATTCTGGCTGGTAGAGGTTTTCCTGATTCTTGAGCGCAGCTTCGAGCCTGGGCAACAGGGCTTTTGCCACGGGGTCGATATAGGCATCATTGTAAAAACTGCCCTTTGTTTTGAAATAGCGTTGAAACTGTTCTGCAGGAAACAAGCGGCGGGCAGCCTGACCATTGGCCAGGGTCGTGGCCATGACTTCGTTGAGTAGGTTATAGGCTGGAATTGCCCAGGCTTCCTTTTGTGTACAGAACCAATCCACCAATTGAAACTGAAGCTCACGCGGGGCTTGGGCATAGAGAAAATGACTGAGTTCGTGCAGGGTCACAGGGGTCTGGTTCAAGAGCGATTTTGAAGGTAAAACTTCAATCAAACTGTGGTTCTCAAGTTGTTCACCATGTTGATTTCCGCCAATGCCTGGCCTGAGAAAAAAATCAAGTTGATAGGTTAAATGCTCAGATTCCTGGCTGCGGTAAAAATTCCGGGCTTGTTTGAGCCAGTCTTCAAGCGCATATTTTTGGGCAATTTCTACAAACTCACGGGCGGCACGTTCAGTTTCAGCCTGGGCTCCGGCCTGCCACCATTGAGAAATACGGGGATAAAAATGACTGAGGATGCGCAAGGCCTGATCGGCATCCTGGGGGCGCATCAGTAAATTTGCACGGCTTGCGTATTCTGAAAAATTACGGGCATCCAAAGGCGCAATCCGCAGTTTTCGTGATAAATCCAGACCTTCAAAGCGCAGTGGAAAGACAGTGGGGGGAAGTGGGGCTGGGTTCAGCATGATTTGATGCTGGTAGAGCTGACGCAGTTTCTGCCATGCTTTGAGCATTTCACTGTCTTCAGGGTTCCAGCCCAAATCCTCATGCCAGAGCTTTTCAAAAGCTTCGCGGGAACAATGGCCCTGACCACTCATACAATCCAGTTGGTAGGCCAGGTTGGCAATTGGCAGGGCGTTGAGTTGCCAACGGGGCAGGGTTTCTGCTTGAGCCGTAAGTTGCAGAAAGACCAGGCAAAAACCAGTTGAAAACAGGGTCTTGAGTGTTTTTGCGATCTGCATCAGGGTTTGAGGGGTTGGCTCAGGGGGTTATCGTCAAATCCCTGCCGGACATGGGTTTTACCAGAACGGGCCTGCTCAGGGTTGCTGGCCTGTAAGCGATTGTTTAAGGCGTTGGCATCTTCAAGCGCCAGCACCCCATCGAGAAAACTGATCAGACTGGGTTCTGTATTCTCCCACCACAGGGTCTGGTTGGTTAAAACGAGGTCCAGATTGGCTTCATTCAAGGCTTTGTTGTCTTTGCCCATTTGGCGGATCGGGGCTTGGTAATCGTGGGTTCGGCAGCCATTAAAGAGCCAGAGACGGTAATTTTCAGTTTGAATTTCTTCGCTCAGACTTTGACTGGGAGTATCTGCCAGGGCTTCCTGCATTAAAAATGAACCCATTTCATAGGGATGTTTGTCTTTCACGCCAATGCGGATATTGCCCTGGTTCTGACCGGTAACGGTGAGCTTGCCCTGGGCTTTAAGCGCTTTGAGCTGCGCAATGGCTTCACTGTCATCTTCGCGCGCAGAGAGCACTTTTTTCAGAATTTCTTCATCCTCGTAAGTGACCTTCCCAACCCCTTTGGCATTGGCAACCCCCTCCCAGTCAATCGTCACGCTCAGGTTGCGGTCAAAATCAGGTCCGGTTCCATAGCGGGCATGGCCCCCGTACATAAAGACATCACTTTGCTTCATGCCTTCCAGGGCGGCTTTGCGCATTTCGGCCCCTTTGCTGCCATCGCCAGGTTTGAGTACACGAATGATACTGTGAACGGGCTTGCCATTGGCTGTTGAAATATTTTCTTTGACATAAAAGGCAGAATAGTCGGCATTGACTTCTCTGCCTGCTTGTTTCAAGAGTTCAAGCGCACGGGCCGTGTCCTGTTTAAAGCCCCGACTTTCAATGTCTTGGCTTAAACGCCGCTCTGCATCCAGGTTGGCTGAAGCATAGCCGGGTGCCCCTTCGTCGTAGCCGATGGCCATGGTGATATCCAGCAGTTGATCTTCAAGCATGCGGTCGTAGCGGGGGTAGGGGCCGGCATTGGGGTTTGAAGGAGAAGCAGGGGGCTTGGTTGGGGCCTCTGTGGGGTGGGCGGCAGGGGGGTCCTGCGGGGCGTTTGAGACTTGCTTGGGCCCCTGGGTCAGCAATTCACGCAAGGCCAGATAGGTACGCTTCCCGTATTGACCATCAAGGCCTGTGGCATGACCGGGATAGCGCAGCTGGGCACCCTGTTTAACCAAGTAGGTTTGAATGGCGATCAGGTCTGATTTGTTTAGCGGGCGATCTGAGCCCTTGGCGAGGGTTTCTAAAAAGGCAGATCCTTCGGGCGTTGCCCCGATTTGGGCGCGCAAGCTATCTGGCAATTGCCTGCTGAGCCGTGCCAGGCTCTTGAGCGATTGCTGGGTACTGGGCAGAAGGGCTTTTATCTGTTCGGACGACAAGGCCGGTTTGGGGGCCTGTGCCTGATTGGGCAGAGAAAGTGCTGCCAATTCCTGACGCAGGGTGCGTGCCAGGGCTGCATGGGTACGTGAACCGTATTTGCCATCTATCCCAGTCGCTGAACCAGGGTAGCTGATCTTTGCACCGGCTGTTTCGATCAGGATTTTTTGCAAAGCTGTAATGGCTTCTTTGCTGGGTTTGCTTTGGTTTGAAGCTTCTATCAAACTTACCAGGGTTTCGCCTTGGGGGCGTTTCAAGAGGGCATCACGCAAAGCCGGTGCTTTATTTAATAGGGCTGCAATTTGCTTAAGATCGGTTCCCCCCTGGTTGACCCTTTGATCAAAAGCTTGCAGCGAAAGGCCTGGATTAAGCTCTAATTTGACGGCATTGGGGGACTCTTGAACCGGAGCTGCCACAGGTTTTTGCAGTTTTAGATCGTCTTGTTCCAAAGCGATGGGTTTGACCGGCACAGATTCGCCCTGGGATTTTTTGAGGCGTTCAAAGGGATTGCCTGCTCCTAAGAGCATTTGAGCTGCAGCGGGGGAGACCGGGTTGGGAAGGGGAGAGCCAGATTCAAGCCGGGTCATTTCAGACGTTTCCTTCAGGATGGGTTTTTCCTATTATAGTTGAAATCGGGCCTAAACTGACTTGATTTTCTCTAGGAAACGAACAGAAATCTTCGCTTGGGTCTGAGCCTTTCTCCTCTTGCTGCGGCTTAAATCAGGGGTTTCAATCTTTTATATGGGTTTTGGGCACTGCCCCATGGCTGACTTTGCTGATTATAAGTTTGACGCCTTTTTGTGAACGTAAACTGAGGGCATTGGCCTCGGTTGATGTGCCAGGAATATAGACGACGCGCATTTCCAGGGCAGGATTGGTTTGCTTCTGTTTGCGCCAGGTTTCGCTTGCCCAGGAGCCATAACTGGCGTCGAGAAATTCAATCCGATCGGCCTGCATGCCATGGGCTGCGCCATTCATCAAGGGCAGGCCGCCTGCGCTGTGGCCTTTGACGGTGGTTTGCCCGATGATCAGACCTGGGGCCAGTTGCTGGAGTTCTGCCAAGGTCTGGGTTTGAAATTCAGTCATCGATTCCTTATTCAGGGGGTTCATCCAGGAAAAATCTCTTTCTTTGGGAGGGCCTTGCGGAATCACCCAAACCCGGTTGCGACCTTCCTGGGCCATGTGTGTGATTTCTGAACCCAAGCCCTTTTGGGGATCGGCCAGGCTTTTGGCAATCGTTCCATTGTGACCATGAAAGAAATAGACAAGCTCGACGGGACGGCTCAAATCAGTTCCTTGGGGGATCATTACCGCCACTTCGCGGTTTCCATTGGCTGGCATTTTGCCGAGCCAATGTTTGCCAGGAAGGGTCTGCAGCGCTTGATAGCTTTCAGGGCGAACCTCTGCTTCGGCCTGAATTTGGGCGGCGTCTTCAAGAAAGGCAAACTGATCCAGACCTGAGCTGAGTGGAGAAAGGTTTTGCAATTGATCTGATACTGAATGAAGGGTGGGTGAAAATTGTGCGGGGGGCTTGAGGGGAGCGCGCAAACTGGGAAGCATTTCACTCAGGGGTTTGAGCTCCCATCCCCCTGGTTTTGGTATTCCTGGGTTTTGCATTCACGGCCTCCTCAAGTCTGCATGGCTAAAGCGTTTATGGGCTGTTTCTCTGAGAAATTTCTTGATTTAATCAAAATTTATCGCAGGTTTTCGGTTCTCTCTGACTACCGCGCAAACAGGGTGAGAACCCCCTAGCCTCATTCAGTTGTTGTAAAATACTGAAAGTAAAGTCATTTGAGCAGTTAGCAGGAATAAATTTTTGATAGGTAAACCATGAGCAGCGCCAGCGCCCCCACCGAAACCCTGAATCCATCGAATCCAGATTTTCAGGAACAGTTGATTCAGGAGTATCTGCTGGATACGGGTAAAATTACGCCTGAACAGCTTTCTTTGGCCGTGGCCCGCCTGCGTCAGATTAAGATTGAGCAGCAGCGAGAGCAAAAAGCGGTGAGCTATGCTGTTGATCAGCGCGCCTATTCGCTCAAAAAAATCAACCCCTGGAATGGCGAAGTGCTTGAAGAATTGGTCTTGCCAAGCAGTCGCAAATTCAGCCCGCGCTTTTTTGGGGTTGACTGGATCCCCAATGGCAGCGGCTCTGTCTATCTCTTTCATGCCAGCAATGCGCGTGAATTGGGCGAAATTACTTGGGAAGATGCTGAAAACAGTCTGGGCGGCATCACGGTTTCTGAGCGCTATACCCATCTCTATTTTGGGGAATTGGATGAGCACCCCTACCTTGCATTGAGCCAGAACCTGCATTATGGCTATTTCCCGATCAAAGCACAGAAATCTTTGCCTCTGGATTTGCACGTTTCCTGTTCTGGTCAGCATATTTTTGTGTCTGATCGGGGACGGGGTTCGATTTTTGTGGTCGATACCGAGAGTTTTAAAGTTTCAGGCGTTTTGACCGTGCGCCCAGCAGGCAGTAAAAAGACCCTGAATCTCTCTCCCAGCCCCGATGGGCTCAAACTGTATATTACAGATAACCAGTCACCCTCTCTGTTTATTGTCAATTTGAAAACCCTGAAAATTAAACGCCAGCCGCTGCCCTATGGCATTTTGGGGAATATTCAGCTTTCTTCGGATGGCCAGTGGCTCTATTTACAGAGCACCCGCCCGGATGGCAGTGTTGAAATAGTCGTGGTCGATACCTTGAACCTGCTTCATCTGGCCACGATCCCCCTCAAAGGCAATCTCTTCAGTGGCTTGGATGACCCCTGTGATCTGATGGCGATCAGCCCGTTAAATAATTTTATGGTCTTTATGACCTATGTGGATGTTCCCGCGATGTTTACCCCCTGGTTGAATATTGTCGATTTGGCCAGCAATAAACTGATTGATCGCTATGCGCTCTTTGCCGAAGATACCAAACCCAGCTATCTGGCTTTTGCCATGTCAAAACCCGATGGCTATTTCCGCTCTGATACCAGCATTCTGGATATTCTGCTCGACAAGGGCTATATCTCTTTTCAGGATGTAGAAGAAGCAGAATGGACCATTCAGGAAACCTTGAATAAAACGGCACCCGAAATTCATTTTGAAGCTGAGAGCATTGATTCGGATGCCGATCCAGACTTCAGCCAGGCCTTTGAGCTTGACCCTGAGGATGAAGAAGAGCTTGAAGAACTTGAAGCCCAACGCGGGAATCCCGAAGAGGACTATCCTGTTTTGAATGAGCATCAGATTGATCCCAGTATTTTGATTCAATTCAAAGAAACGCTGCTGCGGCGTTATGAGTTTGTGCCGATCAATCAATTGAATGGAATTTTTCGCGTAGCGGCCGTTAACCCCGCTCAGCCCGAAATTGAAATGATTACCCAGAAACTTTTTCCCGATCTGCCACTCTATCTGATTCCCTTTGAAAGGGATGAGTTTGAGCGCTTTATGCGGGAATTTTATGCGCAAATTATTCACCGCATGAAAAAGATTGTTTCGAAGATGTCGCCTGCGCAGCGGGATGAATTTGCCAGTACGGCACCCGAAGGGGTGCTTGAGAATTTAATCGAGCAGGGCCTGCCACCTGCTCCCCCTGAGCCTGTAAAAACTGAAGCTTCAGCCCCATCTGCACCAGATCATGCCCCATCTGCCAATCTGCCTGCTTCTGTCTCAAAAGAAATTCCACCCGCTCAGCTTGAAGAAAAAAACAGCCTTGTCCAGGAACTCACGCGTTCAGAAATGGCTTCAGAAGAAGCTTCCGAGTCTGAGGGGGCTGAAAACTCTGAACAGGAAATTGATTTTGCTGCGCTCTCAAGCGAGAAACTGAACGAGGCCTTGACCCAGCATTGTTTGAATGAATTCCGCAAAATCTGGGGAATTGATCTCAGCGGTGAAGTGGAGGTGCTCGAAAAACTGCATCCCTTTATCGATCGGGCGCGTAAGGAATTGATGAGCTTTGATTATACGATTATCCGCATTCCGGATCTTTACAATCAATTTTCACTCGAAACCGTGATTACCAAAGAGTCCTTTCTGGCGCTGGCCCGTCAATTGGTGCCTGCTGCGAAACCCAAAGCGTCTGCGGTCGCGCCAAAATCACCCCCCACCAATATCCAGGAATTGGCAAGCCGGGTTCAGGATATCGCACAACCAGCAAATACCCCCAAAACCATGCAGTATGAAGCCGATGATCAGGTCTTGCGTGCCGATGATCTGCCCAATGACCATTTTCTGATTCACGATCCTGAGCGTCAGCGCATCATTGAATTTACCAATAAGGGGCTGATTACCTGGCAGATTGGGGGCAAAGACGGCATTGGCCATATGGAATTGCTCGAACCCATGAATCCGATTCGTTTGCCCAGCGGCAATACGCTATTTGCCGATGCTGGCAGCGATACGGTTTACGAAGTTTCAAAATCTGGGCAAATTCGCTGGCAATTTCCTCCTTCAGATAAATCTTCAGAGATTCGCCTGCATCGCCCTGTGAAAGCCATGCGCAAATTGAACGGCAATACGATTATTGTCGATCAGGGCAATCACCGCGTGATTGAAATCAACCCACAGAATAAGATTGTCTGGCAATATGGCATTACCAGCTCGGTGGGCATTACCCGTGGCCGGATCTACAGCCCTTCGGATATGCAGGTGCTGAAGGGCGGGCATTTTCTGATCACGGATACTGACAATCACCGCGTGATTGAGGTCAACCAGGATGAAGAGATTGTCTGGCAGTTTGGCAATCCTGAAAACAAGCTGGGATCTGGGTATGGCTCCCATTCCAACCAGCTCAATGCCCCTTCACAGGCTTTTCGCATGCCCAATGGCAATACCCTGATCGCCGACAGTGAGAACCGGCGTGTGGTGGAAGTGAATCCAGAAAAAGAAATTGTCTGGCTCTTTGATACGGGGATTGAAAAAGCATCGGGTGGGGCCTTCTCGTTTATCCCCAACCGCATGGTGCGCATGGGCAATGGCAATACTGTGGTTTTCAGCCCGCTCTATGTGATAGAAGTGACCCGACTGCTCAAACCACTCTATCTCTATCAATTTGCGACCTTGCCCAAATCCCCTGATTACCATCGGCTGCGTGAAGACAGCGATAAAATTGTCGAGCTTTCCAGCAAACCTTCGACCGAACGCATCAATGAAATGGCGCGTCAGGCGGCCCAAAGCTATGTCACCACCAAGGCGAATCTGCTTGATTTGGAATTGCCTTTGATCGACAAACAGGAAAACCGCGTGTATATCATTAACCGCCAAAAACAGATTGTCTGGCGCTTTGGTGAAAGCCACCCCCGCAGTGCAGAGTTCATTGAACGCCCCCAATGTGTTGAAATCTCAGATCGTGAAGACAGTGAAGTTTTGCTCACCGATACCGATCGCCACCGCGTGATTAAAATTTACAGGGCGACCAAAGAAATTCTCTGGCAATACGGCGAAGCTGGGGTGATGGGCAGCCGCCCTGGTCTTTTGGGACATCCCCGCAGTGCCGTGAATACCAACCGTGGCTCGATACTGGTCACCGATCAGTACAGCGGCCGTGTCTTGGAAATTAACGAACTCAAACAGATTATCTGGAGCTTTGGCGGGTGGGACAATGGCATCAATCCGCTCAATGCGCCCTATTATGCAGAAGTTACCCCCGATGATACCGTTCTGATTACCGACTGGAGCAACCACTACGTGATCGAAGTGAATCGTGAGGGCGAAATTGTCTGGCAATATGGCATGCTGAAAAACCCAGGTTCAGGCCCCCATCAATTGATGTATCCTGAGCGGGCGATTCGTCTCGTCAATGGCAATACCCTGATTGTGGATACCCGCAACCACCGCGTGATTGAAGTCGATCCGGCTGGGGGTATTTTCTGGCAGTTTGGGGGGTTGCATTCTGAAAAATCGCATAAAAAGATTTCAAATCCCACGGCAGCCTACCGTCTCGACAATGGCCATACGGTGGTGGTGCACAGTGGCAACCGCCAGGTGCTAGAAGTCACGCATCATTCTGAAGTGGTCTGGACCTATCTGCTGCCTTCTAAAATCAGATAAGTTCGTCCATGCGTGTTCTGCTTGCCTGCGATAAATTCAAGGGGACGCTGACTTCGCGGGAAGTGGGTGAAGCGCTGGCAGAGGGTTTTCGCAGCTATTCTGATGAATTCGAAATTTGCATCTTTCCTGCCAGTGATGGGGGAGAAGGTTTGCTGGCGGCCTTGCAGGTTCCCCTCGCTTTGGAATTCAAAACTGTTGAAATTCAAGCCCCGCATGGCGTAAGGGTGAGTTCTCGCTTTGGCTGGGAACCCGCACGCCAAAGGGCCTGGATTGAATCTGCGCAAGCCCTGGGTTTGGATTTGATTCCGCTTGAAAAACGACATCCCCTTGAACTCACAAGTTATGGTCTGGGCGAATTGCTTTTGGCGGCAAATAAACTGCAGCCCCACGAGATCCTCGTGGGTTTGGGTTCCAGTGGCACTGTGGATGGAGGAATGGGGCTGGCATCCGCACTGGGGTATCGCTTTTACGATGCCCAAGGGAATTTACTTTCGGGTGCTCCTCAGGATTGGGATTTGCTTGAGAAAATCGAGCCAGCTCTCAACCCAGTTGCTTTTCCAGTGATTCGCATTTTAGCGGATGTGCGCAATCCGCTCTTGGGCGAAGCGGGTGGAGTTCGCGTCTTCAGCGCGCAAAAGGGGGCTTCTGCGCATGAAATTGAGCGCTTGGAAAAACGGATTCAATCCTGGTTGAAGTTGCTGCTGCCGATTCTACCAGCAGCAGAGCACTGTTCCCGCCTGCCTGGTGCAGGGGCCGCGGGGGGGCTGGGCTTTGCTCTGGCAGCCCTGACCCAAGCCATTTTGGAATCAGGGGCTGAACGGGTGATCCAGGAGTCTGATTTGGAGCAGGCCATTGCAAATGCAGATCTTGTGATCACGGGTGAAGGGGCCTATGATGCGCAGTCTGCCTGGGGAAAATGGCCCCAATATCTTATTCAGACCTGTCAAAAATATGAAAAACCAGTCTGTTTGGTCACCGGTCAGACCGTGCAATTGCAAGATCGCCCTGAAGGTCTGCGCCAGACTCTGGATCTGGTCAGTCTGAACCCCCAATGTGCTGTCTCCAAACGCGCCAGTCTTCAGGCCTTGCATCAAGTGGGCTACCGATTGGCCTCTGAATGGAAACTGGATATCTAGTTTTCGGATGCCGATCAGGATGCCCGTTGTTTCAAGCGGCGTAATTCATTATTTTTTATATATTTGAATCTCCAATTATTTGTTACACAATTATAAATTTTTTATTGCATCTGTGATATTTCAGGGCTACAATTTGTAAATTAGTTCACAATGTATTTTTCCTTTCATAAATTTGTAATATTATTTGATGTGATTTTTCCTGTGAATTGTAATAAATCACTTTGCTCGTTGTGATTGACTCTGAGTTTGGACAAAAAAGTTCTGGCTTGGGAGTTCTGTTCATCTCTCCATTGTGATTCCTGGACTTGATTTGTAGTTTTTAAGTTTGATCTTTATATCAATTTTAAAAGTGAAAAAGGATTTGACTCATGAAAACAATGCCCCTTTGCAAAATGATTGCTGCACTTATGATTTTGGTGGGCAGCATGAGCCTGGGAGCCTCTGTTCTGGCTGCAGGCAGTGAAGATGCTATCAAAGCTGCTTTGCTTTTCAATATTATGAAATTTGTCAAATGGCCTTCTTCCGGTGCCTTAAAAGTTTGTGCGATTGGGGCGAGTGGTATGACGGGTGCCTTGGAACAAAAATTGAAGGGGCAAAAGATCAATGGACAGGCCGTTAGTTTTACAGTGACCAGCGCGGGGTCTGCGACAGCCTGTCAAGTTGCTATTTTTGAGGGGGGGGCGGTGCCTGGAAATTTTAAATCCCTGCCGATTTTAACTGTCGGAAATGGCGGGATTGTGTCTTTTTCTGTGGCGGGGGGTAAAGTTCAGTTTTCATTGGATCAAACCACTGCCAAGAAAAACAATTTGGGAATCAGTGCTCAATTGCTCAAATTAGCGAAATCGGTTCAGTAATTTTCTTTTACTCATAACTGGAGTCTTCAATGTTCGAAAAGATCAACCAATTGCCCGTTTCATTAAAAGCTAAATTGCTGATTGCTATTGGCTTGAATACGGCTGTGATTATTGCCTTGATTTGTACTGCTTTTCTTTGGAATGAAAAAACAACCTTTCATTCTGTCTTGGAACGCCAGACCCAAGTTTTAGGGGGAATAATTTCTGAAAATGCCTCAGTCTTTCTTGAGTTTGATACGCCTGAAGAAGCAAAAAAATTATTGTCTACACTCAAAGTTGAATCTGGTGTAATGGCTGCTGCAGTGTATCGACAAGACAATAAAATTTTTGCACAGTATCTTCGCAAAGGTTCTGAAAAAAGTCCTTTGCCAACCCTTCCTCAAGAAAACAAGCTTTGGGATGAACAAAGGGGGATCTTAGAAATGTCCCTGCCCATTTTGCTTGAAAAGAAGCAGATTGGGAGGGTTTATCTAAAGACCGATTCAGATCATTTTAGACAGAAGTTAAATTCCTCAACGCAATTTGCGTTGGTCTTGGCCTTTGTGGGTATTTTGATCCTTCAGCTGCTCGGGTATTTCATGATTGACCTGCTCGTAAGCCGACCCTTGAAAATTTCAGCCAAAGTCATTGAAGCCATGGCCCGAGGAGATCTCACCCAAGTTCTTGAAATCCATTCCAAAGACGAGGTTGGGTTGATGGCAGATTCTATCAACCAGACGATTGCAGGTATAAAACAGGCAACGGGCCAAGAAGTATTGGATTGGCAAGTGATCGCAGAACAGAAAAAACGCGAAGAAATTCAAAAAATCAAAGACGCTGAACAACGCCAGCGGGATGAAGAACAGCGTCGCAAAGACGCCGAACAACGCCAACGGGATGAGGAACAGCGTCGCAAAGATACAGAGCAACGCCAACGAGATGAGGAACAGCGTTTCAAAGATGCCGAACAACGTGAGAAAGAGAAAGTTCAATTGGAACGTGACATGGAGCAGTCTGAAGCCTTAGCCTCAGCCTCTGGTGTTTTTTCTTCCTTGAGTCAAAAACTGAGTCAAAACGCAGATATGACCACTGAGCAAGCGACTCAGGTTTCGGCTACATTTCAGCAAATGAATACAGAGTTGTATACCATTGCCAGCAGCATGGAAGAAATGCGCGCCAGTATTCAAGAAATTAACCGCCACGTTGTCGGTGTAAATCAAATGGGAAATCAAGCCGTTTCAGAGTCCCTTATCACCAATCAAGTGGTGGCTCAGTTGGGGGAAAAAAGCATCAGCATTGGGCAAGTCATTCAGTTTATTTCGAGCATTGCCGAGCAAACGAAACTCTTGGCTCTGAATGCTGCCATTGAAGCCGCGCGGGCAGGTGAGTTTGGCAAAGGTTTTGGCGTGGTCGCAAGTGAAATCAAATCTCTGGCCAAGGAAACCTCGGCGTCGGCCAATTCTATCAGCGAAGAGATATTTGCAATTCAAAACGACGTGAACAAAGTGGTCGGAGCGATTGAGAGCATTACTTCAATGATTCAGCAAATCAATGATTTACAAAGTATGATTGCTGCTGCTATTGAGGAGCAGGCAGCAACAACGCAATCGATTGATTCGAATGTTCAACATGCTGTTGTGGGCAGTCAAAGCATTCTGAAAAGTACCGATCAACTGGTTGAAATTTCACGTGTAACTTCTCAAGGAGCACAAACTTTGAATGAATCTGCTTTAGAATTGGCCGAAATGGCGAAAGAGCTTCAAAAACAAAATCAAGAGGAGCGGACTCTGGTTTTTGTTTGAAGGGACTTTTCAGAAGGAGCCATATTCCAAAGATGGATAAAGGAGGATTTGCTGAACCAGAGATTCTGAAGGAATCAACCAAAAATTTGTAAGTTCACATGATTATTAAAGGGGTATTTTCAATGAGGTTTAAAAATCTTGCTGCATCACTTTTATTTCTCTTCAGCACGACCCAAGCCGTTTTGGCTCAAGAAGTGGCTCAAGCTCCACCCACCGATCAATTTTTTGATATGGATATCGAAAGCTTGCTCAATATCGATGTCTCAAAACTTGACAAGAAATTTGTAATCTATGGCTATGTCAATGCCAATTTGGAAGAAGTTTTCAATATTCCCAGAATCGGTGCGAATGGACAAACAGAGTCTGAATCAGACCCCTATGAATTTTCGATTCCAAATTTTCATATTTATGGAAAAGCCAATCTGTTTGACAATATCGATATTTTGATCAACCTTGCGAAAAGTGGAAATGGACTTGAGATTCGGAATGCCTGGGGAAATTTTAAGCTCTATCAAGATTTGTTTCAGGTTCGCTTTGGGAAGATGTATCAGAAATTTGGTCTTTACAACGAAAAGCTCGACCAAATTCCCGTCATTTTGGGGATAGAACCCCCCGAACTCTTTGATCAGGATCATTTGCTTTTACCGCGTACAACCAGTTTGATGCTACACGGAGAGAATACTATCAATAACTGGGGCTATGCTTACGCATTGGCAACTGACAATGGCGAAGGAGGGGCCAGTTTGAATACCCTTCCCCTCAGTTGGGATTTGCGTGGCAAAGTCAATCTGGATTTTGCCCCTTTGAGCAATCCCTCTATTATTTTGGGCACCTCAGGTTTTGTTTCCAGCATAACAGGCGGAAAAGGCACATCAACTGTCGGCCTGGGCAATGGCTCACCCAGAGGTGGGATTTTGCCCTGGATGTCAGGGGATAATTATATGGTCTTTGGCGGTTTTCTGGAAAGCCAGATTTTTGAAAATCTCAATATTCAGGCGGCATACTGGCATGCGGTTCACAATGGAGAGCGCAATCCTGAAAGCGTATTGAATATAGTACGCAATGGCGGGCTGCTGCCTTCACAGCGTCAACGTTTTCTTGGCTCCAATTCAAGCAAATCAAACGATGCTTTAAGCGCCTCTGATGTCATTACCCAAGCCAATTATCAGGTTCAGACCTTTTATCTACGTGCGGGTTATTCTATTCCAACAGATTTTGGAACTTTTACGCCTTACGCCTTCTTGGATTGGATGAGCCATCCTGAAGTGATAGGCAGTAAAACCTATGGCGGCGACAATGAAGCGGGGATGTCCGATGATGGTGTCTTTTTTAAACCCTCTCTGGGTGTGGTGTATCGGCCAACTCAAAATGTGGCTTTAAAAGTGGATAGCAGTATGCATATTCAAAAATTCAATGGGGCAACTACCATGTATCCAGAAGTGAGATTTGACGCTTCTTTCGCTTTCTCTACCCAATAGCAATTGCCGCAAACTCAACCGTGTGAAGAGCATTCGCACGGTTTTTTTTCAATTTGTGTTTGCAACTGTTCAGATTTCAGGTTAAAAAGACGATAGAAAGACAAGCGAAAATCTGTCCTGGAGGACTTCATGGGAAATTTTAGTTTAAATTCTGCGCGCGATATGGTTTCACGTTCACTCAACGATCCCTATTCCCCTGGCAAAGTGGATAAGTTTGAAGCGATTGAAATCAAAGAAAAATTGACGGGCAAGGGGGCAGATGTTTCAGAAGCTGCCAAAGCCTTTATTGCCGATCAGGTTCAGGCTGGAAAATTCGATGCGGGTGGAGCTGCTGTGATGCAGGACTTGTTTTCTCAGCCCACGCAATCCTATCATGAAAAAGTGACTCAACAGGCTGATGTGGCGATCAAGTCTTTACACCAGGCCTTGGATTTTGGGTTTATAGGGGGCGTGAATAATGATGGCAGCGTTACGGGTTCAGAAAATGCCGGTGACGTGGCTGGGATGGCCGAAAAATATTTATCCAAACTGAATGAATTGGCTGGTGAGTCATCTAACCTGCGCAATATTGTGACAGCTACCCTCGATGGGGGCAAACTGATCAAAGATCCCGAAAAACGTCTGAACTCCTATCTGAAGACGCTCAATCTAATTAAAACCACACATAAAAACAATGACCGGGATATGAAACATCTGGCTTCTGATGCGATTCAGAATGTGCATACTGCGGTTCGCAGCTTGGGTGGACAGATCATGAGCAATGGTTCAATCAATAACCTGAGCCGGGAAGGGATTTATTCAGGCGCGTATAATCAATTGAACAATATTGAGAACAAAGCCAGCAATGAATTTATTCGCAACCAGGCTGCCAATGGACTGACTGCTGCGCGGAACGCAACCAACAGTTCCTACCAATCAGCCACCAATATTATTTTGGAAACTCTGCGCAATATTGCAGGGGGGACCCAGGTTCATGCTTCTCCGAAAGCACCGGGTGGGGGAGATTTAACCGTTGAAACCACCGTTACGACAAAAATCAAGCAATAAACACTGATTTTAAATTTGAAAGGCCGATTTCAGAATCGGCCTTTTGACATGAAAAAGGAAGTCAATATGTCTGAACTGGCCCGTCGTCTGACGCTTCCCGATGTACTCTGCCTGGGAGTCAATGCCATTATTGGCTCTGGAATTTTTCTCTTTCCGGGCCGCTTGGCGAAATCAGCTGGCCCGACCTCGGTTTTTGCGTTTATTCTCTGTGGTCTTTTATTGGTCACCGTTGCACTTAGCTATGCGGAGATGGCGGGACTGACCCGGCGCAATGGTGGGGCTTATGTCTATGCGCTGACAGCCTTTGGCGCGAAAATTGGCTTTGTTGTGGGTTGGATTGCCTGGGTGACCTCGATTTTCAGTTGGGCTGCAGTTGCCAATGCGATCAGCTCGCAGCTTGCCTATTTTCATCCGCTGTTTAATACCGTCTTGGTGACCAAAATTTTAGCCTGCAGCTTGATTCTGGGCTTTGGCACAATCAATTATTTTGGTGTGAAAATGGGGGCGATTACGGTCAATCTCTTTACGGTTGCTAAAACTTTGCCGCTTGCTCTTTTTGTGGGCGTGGGTCTGTTTCATCTCGAACCTGGAAATTTTCAGGGGGCTTTGCAGACTGATCTGAATACCATGGGGGCAGCGCTTTTTCTTTCGCTTTGGCCCTTGCAGGGCTTTGAAACGGTGCCGGTGATTGCCGGAGAAAGCAAAAATCCCCAGCGGGATGTACCCTTGGCTACGATTTTTTCACTCTTGGCAGTGGCCCTCTTTTATACCCTGATTCAGATTGTTTCAGTGGGAACGCTGCCGGGGCTGGCGGGTTCGCAAAAGCCCTTGGCTGATGCCGCCGCCACTTTCCTGGGGCCTTTGGGAGCGACCCTGATGGCAGCCGGTGCCGCCATTTCAATGACGGGTTACAGTGCAGGCAATGCGATGGGATCTGCCCGTTATTTGGATGCTCTGGCAGAGGATCATTTTCTGCCCCAGTGGTTGCGGGCTGTGCATCCGCGCTATCTGACCCCGGCCCGTGCGATTGCGCTTACCACCGGTTTAACTGCTTTTATGGCGATTTGGCTGGATTTTGCGGCCCTGGTGGACATCTCCAATCTGGCGGTCATCAGCCAGTATGGGGCAACCTGTGCCGCGGTGATTTGGTTGCGTCTGAAGCAACCTGAGCTGGAACGTCGTTTTAAAATTCCGGGGGGAATTCTGGTTCCTCTATTGGGCTGTGGGGTTTCGCTCTGGCTGATCAAACAGGTCAAATTGCCTGAGCTGATCTTTACCACAGTGGTGGTTTTGATTGGAGTGGGCTTTGCTCTGGCTAGCAAGGCCTATGCCAAACGGAAGGCTGGAGGAGCCCCAGCTTAATCGACCCAGTTGATCAGGCCGCTGAAAATCCTTCAGCGGCCTTTTATTTTTGTTGAATCACAGCGCATGTTTAAGCTTCTGAATCTCAGGCCAAGCTGATTCAGTGTCCTCAAAACATGCTTGAGGTTAGCTCAGGTAAAGCGAACGCATCTCTGTCAGGGCTGAACCCGCCAATTGATTCGAAATTTTAGGATTCGACAAGATCAAAAACCAAAAAAAAAGAAAATTATAAGTTATTTAGGGTAGTTTAAATTGAATTTTTAGGGTCTGATTTTTTATAAACTGCACAGCTAACTGAAATTGACTGTTTTTTGAATCAGGATTTTATCAAATGATGGGCCCATTCTTCAGCTTTAAAACTTTTTAATAGCAGTCCAGGCCCTTCCAGAATCGGGCGTTTGAGAGCAGAGGGATTCGCAATTAGCAGCTGGGCTTGTTCTTCGGCAGAGGCGGCTTCATAGGCCTCTTTGAATTTACGAAAGGTGGTGCCCGCTTTATTGACGGGCAACTCCCCAAAGCCTGCTTGCCAGCGCTGAAGATCTTCAAGACTGGGTTTTTGTTTGGCGTAATCGACAAAAGTATACGCCAATCCCTCGGATTCTAGCCAGGTAAAGGCCTTTTTCATGGTGGAACAATTTTTAATGCCGTATATCGTATACATCTCAATTTCCAATTGTCTGTGAATGATGATGCTTCATTATACAGCGAAGCTATCAAAGCGCTTTCCGGTATACAGAAAAGAAGGCCTGAACAGACAAGACTTTGTGTCTGTTCAGGCCTTGGGTCTTGATAGAAAGCTATTTAAAAGAGTTTGCCACCAAAGAGGGTTTTGTATTCATCATTGACCTTGTTGGCATAGGTTGAAACACTGGGGTCGCCGTAGCGTTTCAAGGCTTTTTCAATGCCTCTGCCCAGACGGGCCCGCTCATTGAGTTCATAACTCATATAGGCCACAGAGGTCCAGACATTGGCTTTGATATTGTAACGCTGTTGAATGGAGCGGGCATTTTGAATAAAATTGCCCCTGTATTGATTATAAGGAGCTGTACCCTTGCCGCCTTTGCCAATTCCTGCCATAAAATGCACCTGGCGAATCGCAATACTGGTCAACTGACCCAGCCCTCCGGCACCGGTATGGCTGCGTGCACCGGGATTGATCCCGCCGCTTTCGTGGGCATAAAGTGCAAGCATCATTTTGGGATCCACCCCAAAGGCTTTCGAGGCACTGTCAAGTTCTTTTGCGATTTCACGCAATTGGGTGGGAGTGGTTTTGGTTCGGCTGGTCACACCCCGTTCAGCATAAAACTTCTGGTATTTCTGCATGGCTGCGAACAATTCCTGTGCGCCAGGGGTCAGGCTGGAATGATCGACTGCGCTGGGGCCACTCGGTCCCGCTGGTTTTTCAGGTGTGGCTGGCTTTTGCGGTGTTTCAGGTTTGCTGGGCTGAACAGGTGGATTTGCTGGGGGGGGAACTTCAGCCTTGCGCTGCGGAATTTTCAGTTGCATTCCCGGTTGCAGTGCATCGGGTGTTTTGAGGATATCGCGGTTGGCCTTGTAAATTTCCATATAGCGTTCAGAATCACCGAGGGTACGCAGGGCAATAATACTCAAGGATTCACCCCGTTTCACGGTCCGCAGGGTAAAGGCATCAGCTGTGGGGTCGTTGGGCGTGGCTGGCTCTGGGGCATCGGGTTCTTCTTGAATGGGCTCAGCGCTGGCAGGAACTGGAATTTTCAAAACCATGCCAATGCGCAGATCATTGGGATTTTGCAAATCATCCTGATTGGCCTTGTAAATCTCTAGATTGCGATTGGCATTGCCCAAATATTTTTGCGCAAGTTTGCCCAGGGTTTCACCGCGTTTGACTTTGTGCATCAGAAATTGGGGCTCAGGCTCCAAAGAGAGGGTGGGGGTGGCGTTGCCTTTGACACCTGAGTTGAGCAGGCTGTCGGCTTGAAACGTGGGCTGGGCAGGCGGAGGGGCTTGTTTTTCAGTTTGGATTGCTGGGGGAGCTTTAGGTTGAGTTCCCAGACGGCTCAAAGGCTGTGCGGCTGTGGTAAAGTCGAGTCTGGTCATTCAGGAGGCTCCTTAAAATGGATAGGGACAGGCTTTAAAAAATGGATGCGTAAAGATTAATATTTTAATTATAGTCTCAGTTTTTGCAAATCTTGTTGCAAGCGGTTTATTTTAGACAAACTTTAACCTGCACAAGCAGAGAAGATAATCTGCAAGTGTGTATCAGTATTCCCTTTCAGCCAGAATAAAACAGCGAGTAAAGCTTGGCCCAAGCGCTTAGGTAAACCCTGCAACAAGGGCTTGGATCGCTTGCCGACCCGCCCCAAAAATAGGCCAGCCATCTCCCGTTAAAACTGTTTCCAGGTCTGAACAATCCAAAAAGCGTCTTACCGAAGCCTGGGCCTGCTGTTTATCTTTGAGTTTGGCCTCGGGCAAAAGGCAAAGTTTGCCGGCCTGGTGGGAACGAATTAAATCTCCTGTAATCAGGGTATGGCCGTCAATCAAAAAAGCCAGTTCACCGGGAGTCTTTGAACCTTCAAGCTGATAAACTCTAAGCCCGGGAACAGGCTCCTGCCCATCGCTTAAATTCATTTGTCTGGGCAGCAAATTGGGCTCAGAGGCAGGCCCCCAGAGTGTTGCGCCTGTTTGCTCTGCCAGTTCTATCGCAAAGCGCAGATGGTCAGAATTGCTGATTAAAATATGCCTGAGGGTTCCCAGGCTTTTTAAATGGTTCAGATCGTGTTCGCTCATGGGCAGGGGGTCAAAAGCACAGTTGCCCTCGGGACGAATCCAAAGCACAGAGTGGAAATCCAGGTTCCTTTCTGGGTTGAATTCGCTCCAGCCCCAAAACTCAGGTCTGTGTAGTGCTTTCATCGGGGACCTCTTTGCAGTCGATTTCAAGGCATTGTACTCCGAACCCTGGAGATCGGAGAACGCTTTGGCTGATCTTGCCCCATCTTACAAAAGGAGAAGCGGTTCAAATTCTTGGTCAATGAACTACATCCCTCCAACCCGCATGGGTATGGAGGGAGTTTCGTGCTTCACAGAGAAAAGTTTCTCTCCACACAGGGCCGGTTCCCGACCCTTAATACTCTCTAAGGCCCAGTTTAAGATCACACGTGCAGCATTCTGATCGCGACTCAAGGTTAAGCCACATGGACATGCGTGTTGCCTTTCGGATAAAGGC